>DASUDJ010000338.1:0-2549 GCA_036275635.1 Limnobacter sp.
AACCCGGTGTATGCAACATTGAATGCGCAGTTGGGGCCACCTGCCCGGTTTCCCACCATTCAGAACCAGTCCATCCCCTTGCTGCGCCCCACTGAACAGGACACAAGGCTGATCGTCCGCGGGCCAATTTACAACCCAGAACTGAAAGCACAGGTGAGTGCACTCACCGAGTCGGTGGGTGCGCAACAGGCTGCCCAATTGCAGGTGCGCGAAGAACTGCAGCGGGATTTGCAAACCAGCTATTGGCAGTATGCACAGGCACAGTCCCGCATCACCATCCTGGAGACCAGCCTGAAAACCCTGCGGGAAAATGAACGCATCAACAGGGTGTTGTACCAGGCTGGAGAGACCACGCTGGATGCACCAAAACGCGCAGAAGCAGAGGCACTTGAAATCCAGGTGGCCCT
This sequence comes from Limnobacter sp., assembly GCA_036275635.1. Lineage (GTDB taxonomy): Bacteria > Pseudomonadota > Gammaproteobacteria > Burkholderiales > Burkholderiaceae_B > Limnobacter. The sequence goes on from DASUDJ010000338.1 coordinate 408, forward strand.
GCGGGATGCGAAAACACAGGCTTTGCTGGCCAGGGAGTATTTCAACCTTCTGCGTCATGCGCCAGGCAACAGTGCTGTTGAATTGCCGCAGGAAGAGACATCCCCCCAGGCCTTGCAACAACTGCGCAGGCAACTGGAACCTGTCGATCTTCCCTCCAGTCCTCCACCTGCACTCAGCAGGCTTGAACGCAGCCTTGCGGCTCAGCGTGCGCAACTGGATTCCAGCCGCGCAAGCTACCGGCCCAATATCGGCTATTCGATTGAAGGCGGTTACCAGGGAAAGGATTACAGCACAGGTCCCAACACGGGCTTCGCGAGTGCAAGCGTGGTGCTGAACTGGACACTGGCGGATGCCGGAATCCGCAGCAGCGAGGTGGCCAGGACTCAGGCGCAACTTGAGGCGCTGGAAGCCAGGACACGGCAGGTGAACCGCGAATTGCAGCTTGCAAAGCTGCAGGCCAGGGAACGGCTTTGGGTTTCACTGGACAACATCCAGGCCCGGCTGGCCCAGCAGGCAGCGGCAGAGGAAAGCCTGCGGATCAGCCAGAAGAAAAGGGATGCCGGGGAAACCACGCAGATTGACTTCCTTACAGCTGAGCAGATTGCGACTCGCGCCCGGCTTGGCCTTGCGACAGCGGTCTACCAGGCCCGGATTGATCATGCCATCTGGCAATACAACAACAGGAACATTCCTGAGCTCACTTCAGGACCCACTCCCATGGAGACAACACAACCATGAATAAAACCGTCCTATTTTCCACGGCCTTGATAATTGTGTTGTCGGCCTGCAGCAAACCCGCACCCGAACAGGCAGCGGAGCCTGAGTTCCGGCTTGTGAAAACCCAGGTGGTTGAAACTGGACCGGCTGCCGGGCTGATCCAGGTGCCTGGCGTGGGTGCCTACCGTGACGAGACTCGCCTGAGTTTCAAAGTGGGCGGTGTGATCGAGAGCATCAGCGTGAGGGAGGGCGAGACAGTTCAGAAAGGCCAGAGACTTGCTGCCCTGAACAAGCAGGATGTGGATGCGGCAGTCACGCAGGCCAGCGCAGCCCATGAGAAGGCACAGCGTGACCTGCTTCGCGGCCGCAGCCTGAACCAGCAAGAAGTGATTTCAAAAGTGCAGCTGGACAACCTGGAAACTGCAGCCAGGGCAGCGGCTGCGCAGTTGAGCCAGGCGCGCTTCGCCAGTCAGACTGCAGACATCCAGGCACGCAGCAGCGGCGTGGTGCTGAAGCGCTTTGCCCAACCCGGTGAAGTGGTTTCTCCGGGCCAGCCGATATTACTGGTAGGAAGTAAATCAAGCGGATTTGTAATGAAAGCCAGCCTTGCCGACAGGCAGGCGGTGCATGTGAAACTGGGTGCTCCAGCCGAAGTTGAATTTGATGCATTGCCTGGTGTGAAATTGCCGGGCAAGGTGATAGAGCTGAGCCAGGCTGCAGACCCAGCCACGGGCACATATGGCGTGATGGTGCAGGTTGATGCCTCTGCCCAGTCGCAGGTGAACCTGCTGTCGGGTATGCAGGGCCAGGCCCGCATCCAGCCGGTGAACTTTGAGCAGACCCGCAGTTACGTGCCCGTGGAAGCCGTGGTGGAAGGCGACAACAAGGCAGCCTGGATATACCTGCTGCAGGCGGACAACACCGTGAAACGCCAGGCGGTGCAGGTTGCCTTCGTTCAGGGCAACAGGCTAGCACTGCAGGACAAACTGCCCGATGGCACACGGGTGGTCAGCACCGGTGCAGCTTATCTGCAGGATGGGGAAACCGTGAAGGTGCAGGATGATGGCCAGGAGACAGTGCAGGAGAGCAAGCCATGAAACTGTCTGACTTCTCCATCAAGAACTACCAGTTCACGCTGGTGGTTTTTTTCCTGCTGGCTGCAATCGGCATCAGTGCATACAACAATATTCCCCGCACGGAAGACCCCTATTTCGACATCAGTGCATTCCGCATCAACATCATTTATCCGGGCGCCGATCCGCGTGAAATGGAGCAGCAGGTTGCAAAGCCCATTGAAGACGCGCTGCGCAGCCTGGACGATCTGAAGGAAATGCTGTCCACGTCAAGGAACAGTGGTGGCGTGGTGTTCGTGCGGTTTGCAGCAGAGGTGGATGTCGACAAGAAATTCGATGAGGTCAACCGTG
>DASUDJ010000339.1:0-7736 GCA_036275635.1 Limnobacter sp.
ATTGAACTGGTTTTCACACGCCTGCATGCGGGGGGCAAATTCAACAAGGCCGACGGGGGCGCCTATCGCTTTTCTGGCGGTCTGCACGGCGTGGGGGTTTCCGTAACCAATGCGCTTTCCACCCGGCTGGAAGTCAGCGCCGTGCGTGACAAGCAAGTGGGTACCCTGGTGTTCAGCGGTGGCGATGTAATTGAAAAGCTGAAGGTGCGGCCACAGGTGGCTTCGGATCCGAAAAAGGGCACAACAGTGCGGGTGTGGCCAGACCCGCAATACTTCGATTCCCCTGTGTTGCCCATCAATGAGCTTGATCGCCTCCTGCGAAGCAAGGCTGTGCTGCTGAAAGGCGTGGAGGTGGTGCTGGTCACCGAGAAAACCGGCGAAACAAAGCGCTGGAAGTTTGATGACGGTCTCAGTGGTTTTCTGAGGGAGGAGTTGCTGGATCGTGAATTGGTGGCCCCGCTGTTCTCGGGCGACCTCAGCGTGGATGTGTTGCGGGATGAAGGCTTTGCCGAAGGCGAGGGTGCAGCCTGGGCCCTGGCTTTTGTGGCCGAGGGTGCGCCTGTGCGTGAAAGCTATGTGAACCTGATTCCCACCTCAGCCGGTGGAACACATGAGTCGGGCCTGCGCGAGGCGGTGTTCCAGGCCATCAAGGCATTCTGCGAAATGCATTCCCTGATGCCCAAGGGCATCAAGTTGATGCCGGATGATATTTTTTCCAAGGCGAATTTTGTGCTGTCGGCCAAGGTGCTTGATCCGCAGTTCCAGGGGCAGATCAAGGAGCGACTGAACAGCCGGGATGCTGTTCGGCTGGTGTCCTCGCTGGTGAAACCTGCATTCGAGTTGTGGTTGAACCAGCATGTGGAAGACGGCAAGAAAATTGCCGAGTTGGCCATCAAGCAGGCGCAGGCAAGGTCTCGCGCTGCCCAGAAGGTGGAAAAGCGGAAAAGCTCGTCGGTGGCCATTTTGCCTGGCAAGCTGACTGACTGCGAAAGCACGGACACCAGCGTGAATGAGGTGTTCCTGGTGGAAGGAGATTCCGCCGGTGGTTCGGCAAAAATGGGCCGTGACAAGGAGTTCCAGGCAGTGCTGCCGTTGCGTGGCAAGGTGCTGAATGCATGGGAAACCGACAAGGACCGCCTGTTTGCCAACCAGGAAATTCATGACATTGCCGTGGCCATCGGTGTTGATCCGCATGGGGTTGACGACAATCCGGATTTGAGTGGGCTGCGTTACGGAAAAATCTGCATCCTGTCGGATGCGGATGTGGATGGTTCGCACATCCAGGTGCTGTTGCTGACCCTGTTTTACAGGCATTTTCCGGCACTGATCCGCAGCCGCAACCTGTATGTGGCACGGCCGCCGCTCTTCAGGGTGGATGTACCGGCACAGGGCAAGAAGCCAGCCCGCAAGCTTTACTGCCTGGATGAGGCCGAGCTGTTTGCAACACAGGACAAACTGGCCAAGGAAGGCGTGAAGGAGTCGGCCATCAAGATTTCCCGATTCAAGGGCCTGGGTGAAATGAATGCCGAGCAGTTGTGGGAAACCACCTTGAATCCTGACACCCGCCGCCTGCTGCCGGTGACCCTGGGTAGCCTGGATACAGAGGAAACCAATGCAATGATGCACATGCTGATGGGCCGTACGGAAAGCAGCGCGCGCCGCAGTTGGCTGGAAGACAAGGGCAACCTGGTGGAAGTGGACATCTGAGGCGGCTTATCTGAAGTCTCTTGACGAGGTTTGCAGTTGCTCAAGCAGGTGCGTGTAATCCACCAGCCTGCGAGCCACCAGGTTGCACACCTCACCTTCACGCTGCCATATTCCGAACACACCCAGGATGGCCGAGTTGCGCAGTACCTGTCTTTGCTGCTCGGCCAGGCTGTTCCAGACAATCACATTCACGTTGCCTGTTTCATCTTCAAGATTCAGAAATACGGTGCCATGTGCGGTTCCGGGTCGCTGCCTGTGGGTCACAATCCCGCAGGCCCTCGCCAGCCTGCCGTCCGGATAGGTTTGCAGTTCCTCCACTGGTCGTATTTTGAAAGCTTCCAGTTGCCTGCGCAGGAAGGAAATCGGATGGTGCTCAAGACTTGCACCGGTTGACCTGTAATCAGCCAGCATGTCCTGCAGCTCATCCGCCTTTGGCAGCACCAGTGGTGCTTCTTCTGTATACGCCTCCTGAAGCAGGTCCGGTTTGCGGTGGCTGGCAGTCAGCAAGCCAGTGGTTTGCCACACAGCCTGTCGCCTGTGGCCAGCCAGTTCCCGCAAGGCATCGGCATCCGCCAGTGCCTGCAAGTCCCGCCGGTCCAGTTCGGCCCGCATCGCCAGGTCTTCCACGCTGCTGAAGGTTTTCTGCTGCCGAGCCTGCACGATCCGCAAAGCGGCACCAGTCTGCAGGCCAACCACCCGGTTCAAGCCCAGGCGAACTGGCCACAATCCCGTGCTTTGCTCCGCGCAGTGCTGGGGTACCAGGCGGCTTTCCTGGTGGCTGTGCTGCACATCGACGGGCAGTACCTTCACTCCGTGCCGCTGGGCATCCTGTATCAGTTGTGCAGGGGCGTAAAAACCCATGGGTTGTGCATTCAGCAAACCGCACAGGAAAGCATCCGGATGGTGACATTTCAGCCAGGATGAGGTGTAGACCAGCAGGGCAAAACTGGCGGCATGGCTTTCCGGAAAACCGTATTCACCAAAGCCCTCCATCTGCCTGAAAATGCTCTCCGCGAATTCCCGGCTGTAACCGCGAAGGGTCATTCCCTTGATGACCCGTTCATGAAAGTGATGAAGCCCACCCTTGCGCTTCCATGCGGCCATGCCGCGCCGAAGGGCATCGGCTTCACCAGGTGTGAAGCCTGCTGCAAGTATGGCCACCTGCATTACCTGTTCCTGGAAAATCGGTATGCCCTTGGTGCGGCCCAGGGCCTGCTCCAGTTCAGGGGAAGGGTAGTCAACCTGTTCAAGACCCTGCCTGCGTTTCAGGTAGGGATGCACCATGCCACCCTGGATCGGGCCTGGCCGAACAATCGCAACCTGGATCACCAGGTCATAATATTCCCTGGGCTTCAGGCGGGGCAGCATGCCCATCTGTGCGCGGCTTTCAACCTGGAACACGCCTACCGTGTCTGCCTTGCACACCATGTCATAGGTGGCCGGGTCTTCCGGGGGTATCTGTTGCAGATTAACCGGCGCGCCTGGCTTTTGCTTCAACTGGTCCAGGGTCATGCGTATTGCGCTCAGCATGCCCAGCGCCAGCACATCCACTTTCAGCAGGCCCATGGCATCCAGGTCATCCTTGTCCCATTGAATCACGCTGCGATCCGGCATGGAGGCGTTTTCAACTGGCACCAGTTCAGAAAGGCTGTCGCGTGCAATCACAAAACCACCGGTGTGCTGCGACAGGTGCCGAGGAAAGCCCAGCAGTTCATCCGCAAGGTGGACACAGTGTTGCAGGGCTGGCTGGTTCAGGTTGATGCCGGCCTGTGTCATGTGGTCCATGTTCAGGTTGCGGCTGTACCCCCCATCCTGTGATTTTGCCAGCTGCTCTATCAAGTCTTGCGGCAGCCCCAGTGCCTTGCCCACATCCCGCAGGGCGGAGCGGGGCCGGTACACAACCACGCTGGCAGCCAGCGCGGCGCGGTCACGACCATATTTTGAATAGATGTACTGGATGACCTCTTCACGTCGGCTGTGTTCGAAATCCACATCAATGTCAGGCGGTTCATTGCGTTCCTTGCTGATGAAGCGTTCAAACAGCACCTTGACTCTTTCCGGGTCCACCTCCGTGATGTAAAGGCAGTAACACACCACCGAGTTGGCTGCCGAACCACGGCCCTGGCAAAGAATGTTTCTTGAGCGCGCGAACTGGACAATGTCGTACACAGTCAGGAAATAAGCCTCGTATTGCAGTTCTGCAATCAGCTGCAATTCATGTTCAAGCTGCCTGAACACGCTGTCTGGTACACGGCCGTGATATCGCTTCGAAGCGCCCTGAAAAGCCAGCATGCGCAGGTATTGAACCGGGTCCATGCCTTCGGGGCTGATTTCCCTCGGATACTGATAGCGCAGTTCATCCAGTGAAAATTCGCATTGCGCTGCCAGTTCAACAGCCCGCATCAGCAAGTGCTGCGGGTAGCGTGCTGCCATTTCATGAAGGGGTTGAAGGCAGCGGGATGAATTGGGTTCCAGCCAGGGTCGGGCCTTATGCAGGCTGCAGTTCTGGCGCACGGCAGTCAGCACATCATGCAGGTTCTTTCTTTCAGGTGAATGCATCAGCGGTCGGTTGCTGGCCAGGATATCCACCTGGTGCAAATGGGCCATGGCCTGCAAATGGGCAAGCCAGGCTTGGTCAAACCCCTGCTGTGAAAGGTTGCACACCAGGTGAACCCGGCCGGTGTATCGCTTCGCGCACCAGTTCAGCAGGAGCGGAAAGTCGTCCTTGTTGTGTTCTTCTGGAACCAGCAGCAGGTGCAGGCCGGGTGGTATGTCGGCAAGGTCTTCCCGGGTGAACTGGTAGTCACCCTTGCTGGCGCGGCTCCTGGCTTGGGTAATCAAACGGCAAAGGTGGGTGTAGCCAGTCTTGTTTTTCACCAACAACCCAATACGCTGACCCTCGAACACACTGCCCGCTGCAAATACAAACTGCGCACCCACCAGCAGGCGGATTCCATGTTCTTTGGCAGCCTGGTGAGCTCGAACAATGCCCGCAAGAGAGCACTCATCCGCAATGCAAATGGCTGAATAGCCCAGCGCCCTGGCTTGCTGAACCAGCTCTTCCGGGTGTGATGCACCTTTCAGGAAACTGAAATTGCTCAGTGCAAGCAGTTCAGCAAAGGCGGGGTTGGAAGCGTAGGGCGCCGTCATGCAAAGTAACCGTGCAGGAACCAGGCACCGCTGTCTTCCAGCAAGTCCTGGTAAAGCCACACCAGGCTTTGCTGGCTGTTGCGGGCGCAGTAATAGTCCCGCTTGCAGGGTTGACCATCCCACCAGCCGAATTCAACACGTTCCGGGCCGGAAAGCAGGTGCCATGCATTGCTGCTCTGCCAGCCGGGCGCAGCACCCTGCAACTTTCTGGGCTCAGGCAAAAGCCACAGGGGGCGGGGTGTGCTGGCTTGAAGGCCTGTTTTTGCCGGTTCGGGTGTGTGCCCGGAGAATGAAAGCCCAGGCGGCTTTTTGTCAGCCGGCGTTGCCTGCCTGCCCACCGGCGCGCTTTGCAGGACGATGCTGCATTCCGGCCTGGGGTCATTTTCACTGGCTGCAAAAAGAACGGTTTGTTCACCCAGTCGCGCCCGCAACAGGTCGCAGGTGTTGTCCCAGTCGGCATGGTTCTGGACTGGATCCGGCAGCAGTGTGTGGTTCTGGTCTGCCAGGGTTTCCGTGTATGCGCATAGCAGCTGCAGGCTGTGAATGTCGTCCTTGAACTTCATGCGGCCTAACTGGTGGTGAAGCAGGCGCTGCCAGGTTTTTTCACACCGCGTGGCTTGCCCGCTGCGCAGTTGCAGCACCTGTTGATTGTTTGACCATTCCCTGCGTGATTGCAGGAATGTGAGTTTCAGTTCACGCGTGCCTTTCTTGTTGGCTTCCAGCCATTTGCAAAGGGCTTTCAGCAAGCCAGCGGCATGATGTTCAAGCAGCTCTGTCCGGTTGCTGTGGAAAGGCAGCTCAATTGACTGGTTGAATACTGGATCGGGAGAATGAACCACTGTCAGCGGAGCCTGTTTGTTCTGCACGCCCAGGCCCGAATCCAGTTCAGCCAGCACAGCCTGACCAAACCGCTTCAGAAAGCCGGCCCTCGGCAATTGCCACAAATTCCCAAGGCATGAAAATCCGCATTGCTGCCAGGTGTGCTGAAGCGACAGTCCGCAGTCCAGCACATGAACAGGCAGCCTGAGCAGGTCGGCCTCCTGCAGGTTCAACATGTCCAGAAAATCTGCTTCAGTGTTCGCAGGTGCGCCCTTGCTCAGCCACCATGCACCAGTGGCCGTTGGCCAGTTGCCAAGCTGAAGCTGGTCTGAAAATTCTTCAAACTCCTGCCAGAATTTTGAAAGCAGGGCGGACGCCCCGCCAAACAGTCGAAAGCTGCTCTGCACTTCCACCAGCCAGCCTTCATGCTCGCTGTGTTGATCCTGGCGCCAGGCCACGGTGGGGCTGAAGCGTGATGCCAGTTCGAAAAGCCTGTCCGCATCAAAAGAGGGGTTGGCTTCCTGCAACTTGCGGTTCTGCTTGAAACTCACGGCGATCCAGCGCACTTGAAAGCTCCTGCGGGTGCGTATTGTTCATCATCAGTTCATGCTCGAACACAAGGCCGGGCAGGGCGCTGTGTACGGTGGGAAGATCAATCAGCAAGGGGTGCTCAAGCACCGGGCCCCGCCGCTTGATCAAATGGACCCGCAGGCTGTTGGGACTGTGTGCAGTCAGGCAAAGCCGCAGGGAAGCGGGGGATGGCTGGTCCTGGGCCCGCAGCGGGCGGAACACGAAACTCAAACCGTTGGAGCGTGTGGCCTGGTATTGCAGTCGCCGCAAAACCGTTGGGCTGCACAGGCTTTTCTCTTCTGGAAGCCACATGACCATGGCGCCAAAAGCATCACTTTGAAGAATCTGCTCCATGGCCCACAGCCGGTCTTGTGGCTTCTCAGCCTGCACCAGGTGAACCTGGTTCAGTTTCACACCGAATTGCTCGAATACGGGAGTCAGCGGCAAAAGGGGGGCACCCACAAGGACCAGCTTTCTTTGGGCTTGGGACAGTCGTCGCAAGACTGGTATCAGAAAACGCAGTTCGCCGATTCCATGGTGCTTCAGCAGCAGTTCAATCAGATTGTGAGTGGGCCAACCGCCACCCGGCAACTGCTGATCAAGTTGTACAAAGCCGCTGGGAACACGGCCCGTGCTGTCACTTCCGAATTGATGTGCACGCCACAGGCCAGGATGGATATTGGCGGGATCGAGAGACACAACAAGCTCCTGGCCCCGTGATCAGTGCAGTTGTCCCTGGCGTATCAGCCCCACGGCCAGGCCTTCAATGCTGAAGGATTCAGTGCGCAGGTCGACTGAAATTGGCGCAAAGTCGCTGTTCTCAGCCTGAAGTTCCACCACGTGGCCTTTCTTGTAGAAGCGCTTCACGGTGACTTCATCATTCACCCGGGCCACAACCACCTGGCCTGCACGGGCGGAGTCGATTTTTTTCACGGCCAGCAGGTCGCCGTCCATGATACCAATGTCTTTCATGGACATACCGCGCACTTTCAACAGGTAGTCTGGCTTGTCGGGGAACAGCCCCGGGTCGACAGGAATTTGCCGTTCCACATGCTCCTGCGCCAGTATCGGGCTTCCTGCGGCCACCCGGCCAATCAGCGGAAGCTGCATGAACTGTTCAACTGCCTTGCTGGCCACTTCCTCCAGGCCTTCAGCATACTCACCCAGCAGTCGGATGCCTCGCGATGTACTTGCATCCAGCGCAATCACGTTTTTTTTGGCCAGGGCCTGCAGGTGGTCTTCTGCTGCATTGGCTGAGCGGAACCCCAATTGGCGGGCAATTTCAGCACGGGTGGGTGGGCGGCCAAACTGTGAAATCTGCTCGCGGATCAATTCCAGGATTTCTTGTTGACGTGCAGTTAAACCTTTCATGGCAGTGATCTCGAATGAACATGCTGTGATTATATACAGTAAACCGAAACTTGCAACCTGATTTCCTGAATCCGTTCAACAGTAATCACAGTATCAAATACATCTTCGGGAGAGACAGC
>DASUDJ010000340.1:0-7355 GCA_036275635.1 Limnobacter sp.
CTTCCTGCAGTTCGTTGCCAACCCTTCGCATCACTTCAATTGAGGCATCCACATCCTCTTCATAGGCAATACCGATATCGACCAATGCATAGGCATACTCCATCGTGGAGTTGGTTACCGAGTTGATTTGTCCGTTGGGTATGAAATGCACATTTCCCTGGATATCCCGCAGGCGTATGTAGCGCAAGGTGATGTTTTCCACGGTGCCTGATTTTCCGCCCACTTCCACCACGTCGCCTGCTCGAATCTGGTTTTCAAGAAGCATCACGATGCCCGTGAAATAGTCTTTCACCAGGCTTTGTGCACCAAAGCCCACAGCCAACCCCACCACCCCGGCCGCGGCAAGTATGGGCGCAATCGAAATACCGATGGTGCCCAGTGCAATCAAAGCGCCCATCAACAGGATTACCAGGTTGGCCACATACTTCAGCACCCGCATCAAGGTCTCAATGCGTTTTTGGTCGTCCAGTGTCTTGGTGTGGTGCTGCATGCGCTGGCCAATCCGGTCAATTGCTGCCTTCACCACGCGAAGCACAACCAGTGCAGCCAATATGACCAGGATGAACTTGGTGGCCTGCAGGCCCAAGTCCAGCAGCACGGAGGGTTCAATGTATTTGAACAATCCATTGAGGTCTTCGTTCATGGGGATTCCTGATGTGTTTATCAACTCCTGATTTTACACGAGCTGAAAAGACTACCTTTCGCCGGGAACCTGCGCAGTTCCAATGTTCCTAAGGTGTGCTTTTCAACTTCAATTGGCGATCTTTATGAATTCCCTTGACTTGTCCGGCTTTCAGTTGAAAATGGGCTCCCCCTGCCTCTTGAGGGCCAGCCGTGGAATTGAAGTCGATCCTCAGGCCTTGAATCAGCAGGCCCCGTCCTTGAGCCAGGTGATGGGGAAAATTCTCCAACAACTGGATGCGGGTCAATTGTTGCTGGGGTTGAATGAACTGTTTGGAAGTGCGTCCGAATACGCAATCACCGGCAGCACCGCCCTGGCCATTCACCAGCACCTGGCCAATTCAGGCGCAGTCGCACGGGCACCTGGTGATCTGGACGTTGTGGTCAGTAATGCGGGGCTGCAGCGTTTGTCCTCGATTGATTTTTCCGGTGCAGCGACCCTGGGTTTCAGTTGTGGCCCAGCTGAAAAGGAAAGTCTGACCTGGAGAAGCCCAGGCCAGGCAGAGTTGAAAGTGGATGTCATCTCCTCAAGCAACAGGGCTGCCGGTGTGGGCTTCCATTTGGCGGAGTTCAAAGGTGGCGTCAGGGTCATGCCGCTGAACATTCTGGAAAAAAGCCTGATCAGCAGGGCAGAGAACGGAGAGTGCGGTCCCCACCAGGAAGAGGACCTGCACGCCATTCAGCAGTTGATGCATCCCGTCTGATCGATGAATCAACCATTGAAAAGCGCTGGGCTGGCAATTTCCCGTTCAATCCACGGCTTCATCATTGTAAAAACGGGCCAGGAACCTGCCAGTGTGGCTGGCCGGGTTTTTTGCAATCATTTCAGGTGTGCCTTCGGCTATCAGTTGGCCACCGTTGTCGCCGCCCTCCGGGCCCATGTCCAGCACCCAGTCGGCACACTTGATCACATCCAGGTTGTGCTCGATCACCAGCACCGTGTTGCCCTGTTCCACCAGCGGATTCAACACTTTCAGCAAAAGGGCAATGTCGTGGAAGTGAAGGCCGGTGGTGGGTTCATCCAGTATGTAAAGTGTCTTGCCGGTGTCGCGTTTCGAAAGCTCCAGCGACAGCTTCACCCGCTGTGCTTCCCCGCCCGACAGCGTGGTCGCGGACTGCCCCAGGCGAATGTAACCCAGGCCCACATCAATCAGGGTCTGCAATTTGCGGGCAATCGTGGGCACTGCGGCAAACACTTCAAGGGCCTGCTCGACGGTCAGCTCAAGCACCTCGGCAATGCTCTTGCCACGATAAAGAATCTCCAGGGTTTCCCGGTTGTAACGCTTACCCTGGCAGGTGTCACAGGGCACGTACAGGTCGGGAAGGAAGTGCATTTCCACTTTCACCACCCCATCGCCCTGGCAGGCTTCGCATCTTCCACCCTTTACATTGAATGAAAATCGGCCCACATCGTAGCCGCGTTCCCGTGCTGCGGGTACGCCTGCAAACAGCTCGCGGATTGGCGTGAACAGGCCGGTGTAGGTGGCCGGGTTGCTTCGGGGTGTGCGGCCAATCGGGCTTTGGTCCACCGCAATCACCTTGTCGAAATGCTCAAGCCCGGTGATGTGACTGTGTGGTGCGCCCTCTGAATGGGCCCGGTTCAGCTGGTGTGCAGCTTCAGCCAGCAGGGTGTCGTTGATCAGGGTGGATTTGCCTGAGCCTGACAAACCGGTGACACACACGAACAGGCCAACCGGAATGCTGGCTGTCACGTTCTTCAGGTTGTTTCCGGTGGCGTTGTGTATGGTCAGCATGCGCTGGGGGTCAGGCTTGCGGAGCGGACTTAGGCGTTCAATCTTTTTTTGGCCATTCAGGTACTGGCCCGTCAGTGATTTCGGGTTGGCCAGGATTTCAGCCGGGGTACCTTGTGCCACCACCTGGCCGCCATGTTCACCTGCACCCGGGCCCATGTCCACCACGTAATCGGCACAGCGGATGGCATCTTCATCATGCTCAACCACCAACACTGTATTGCCCAGGTTCTTCAGGCGAAGCAGGGTTTGTATCAGTCGGTCATTGTCGCGCTGGTGCAGGCCAATCGACGGTTCATCCAGCACATACATCACGCCGGTCAGCCCGGAACCGATCTGGCTGGCCAGCCGGATACGCTGGCTTTCACCACCGCTCAGGGTGTCCGCACTGCGATTCAGTGTCAGGTAGTTCAGGCCCACATCATTCAGGAACTGCAGGCGCGCGCGAATTTCGGTCACGATTTTTTCAGCAATCTGGCCCTTGGCGCCGCGCATCTGCAGGCTTTCAAAATAATGCAGCGCCTTGTGAATTGGCAACTCGGTGACCTGGTGCAAGGCCTTGCGCTGCTCCTGCTCACCAATGAACACATGCCGCGCACCTGCTTTCAGGCGAGAGCCCTGGCAGGCCTGGCAGCAGCGCACCGCCATCAACTTGCCCAGCTCTTCCCGAACAGCGGAGGAGTCCGTGTCTCGGTGACGGCGGCTCAAGTTGGGCAGCACCCCTTCAAATGCATGGGTCTTCGCAACCGGCTTGCTGCGCTCGCTAAGGTAAGTGAAGGTGATCTGTTCATTGCCAGAACCGTACAGCACCACCTGCTGCACATCCTCCGGTAATTCATTCCAGGGCGATTCCGGGTCGAAACCATAATGCGCAGCCAGGCTCTGGATCATCTGGTAGTACAGCGCATTCCGACGGTCCCAGCCGCTGATTGCACCAGCCGCCAGCGACACATCCGGATGGGCCACCACCCGCTGGGGGTCGAAAAAATTCTCTTGACCCAAGCCATCACACACCGGGCATGCACCAGCCGGGTTGTTGAATGAAAAAAGGCGGGGTTCCAGTTCGGTCAGGCTGTAGTCGCACACCGGGCAGGCGAACTTGCTGGAAAAAACAGTTTCGGTTTCATTGTCCAGGTTCACTGCAATCGCCTTGCCATCGCTCAGCCGCAAGGCGGTTTCAAAACTTTCCGCCAGCCGCTGGCGGGCATCTGCCCGCACCTTCAGGCGGTCCACCACCACGTCCAGGTCATGCTTGTGATGCTTGTCCAGTGGAGGAAGGCGGTCCAGTTCCAGGATTTCGATCGGCTCCTGCGGACCTTTTTTCAGGCGAATCCGAACAAAGCCCTGCGCCCTTAAATCATTCAGCAGGTCCACATGCTCGCCCTTGCGCTGGTTCAGTACCGGCGCAAGAATCATGATGCGCGCTTCCTCCGGCCACCCCAGCACCGTGTCCACCATTTCCGACACGGTTTGCACACTCAGTTCCTGGTCATGCTCCGGGCAGCGGGGTGTTCCTGCGCGGGCAAACAGCAGGCGCAAATAGTCGTGAATTTCCGTCACTGTGCCCACGGTAGACCGGGGGTTGTGGCTGGTGGCCTTCTGCTCAATCGAGATTGCAGGCGACAGGCCCTCAATCAGGTCCACATCCGGCTTTTCCATCAACTGCAGGAACTGCCGTGCATAGGCTGACAGGCTTTCCACATAGCGCCGCTGGCCCTCCGCATACAGGGTGTCAAAGGCCAGGCTTGATTTTCCCGAGCCTGACAGGCCAGTCAACACCACCAGTGAATCACGAGGCAGGTCAAGGGATATGTTTTTCAGGTTGTGGGTCCTGGCCCCACGAATGCGAATGGAGTTCATGCGGTACAGCAAATGGAATCAGCGGCCAACCTGATACTATAGACGGTTTAGTGAATTCAGGCATCTGCAGGGGTTGTTCAAACCCCTGAATTTCCACCCTTAATGACCTTCGACAACGTGAGCCGCAGCACTGCCCCCGATGCTTTCAACATGTTGCCCGCCGAGCGCAAGGCCGCTGCATGGCTGGCCAGCATCTATGCACTGCGCATGTTCGGCATGTTCATGATCCTGCCGGTTTTCTCCCTTCATGCGGCTGGATTGCCAGGTGGTGATGATTTAAGCCTGGTGGGCCTGGCCATGGGAATCTACGGCCTGGCCCAGGCCTGCATGCAGATACCGCTGGGCTGGGCCTCCGATAAAATTGGCCGCAAGCCGGTCATCATCGGTGGTTTGCTTCTGTTTGCCGCAGGTTGCTGGCTGGGCTATGTGGCTGAAACGGTTGAGCAGCTCGTGTGGGCGCGTGCGCTGCAGGGGGCAGGTGCAATTTCAGCTGCCCTGTCCGCCCTGCTGGCGGATGTCACCCGCGATGAGGTGCGGTCAAAGGGCATGGCCATGATCGGTGCTTCCATCGGCATTACCTTTGCCCTGTCACTGGTCTTTTCTCCTGTGCTGTACCGGTTCTTCGGCCTGAGTGGCTTGTTCGGACTCACCGGTGTACTGAGTATCATGGGCATCGCTGTGGTGTTGCTCCTCCTGCCTACACCCAACCTGGCTGACCAGCAGGCAAAGCTGAAGGGCAGCTTCTCGGATGGCTGGGCGGTTTTGATGCAATCTGACCTGCTGCGCCTGAACCTCGGCATTTTCACCCTGCACCTGACCCAGATGGCCCTGTTTGTCGTGGTGCCCAGCCTGCTGCTGGCCGACCTGGGCCTGCGGCTGGATGAACACTGGAAAGTGTACCTGCCCGTGGTGCTGGGGTCTTTTGTCTTGATGATACCGCTGATGGTGTGGTCAGAAAAAAAGGCGATGACCAAGCAGGTGAAACTGGGCGCAATCGGCCTGATGGCGCTTGTCATGCTTGGCCTTGTGCTTTTTGCCGGACAAGGCTGGATTGTGGTTCTGCTCCTGCTGGCTTATTTTGTGAGTTTCAATTTGCTGGAGGCTACCCTTCCCTCGTGGGTCTCACGAGTGGCACCCCTCAGTCACCGGGGTCTGGCCTTGGGTGTATATAATACTTCTCAAGCGCTGGGGCTTTTCGCAGGTGGTGCGCTGGGTGGCCTCGCATTCCGCCACCTGGGCAGTCAGGGTGTTTTTGAAGGCGTGCTGCTGCTGGTGTTGTTGTGGTTCCTGTTGGCCATGGGCATCAAGTCCCTGCCGCCCCGGGTTGCAGCCGCAGCGCCTGCTGAAACATCCCTGAACTCAGTGCATTAAGTGCAATGTGTTGTCGCAGGTGGTCGATCATGCCGCTCTGCAAGCACCACATCATCTCATCTCAAGAATCTAGGAGCAATTCAATCCATGGCCTCTGTAAACAAGGTAATTCTGGTTGGTAACCTCGGCAAGGATCCCGATGTCCGCTATCTGCCCGACGGTGGTGCGGTCGTGAACCTCGCCCTGGCCACTTCCAGCAGCTGGAAAGACAAGAACACCGGCGAAAAGCGGGAAGAAACAGAATGGCACCGGGTGGTCATCTATGGTCGCCTTGCTGAAATTGCCGGTGAGTACTGCAAGAAAGGCCGTTCAGTCTACATTGAGGGCCGCCTGAAAACCCGTAAATGGCAAGACCAGTCTGGCGTGGACAAATACACCACTGAAATCATTGCAGACCAGATGCAGCTGCTGGGTGGCCGTGAAGGCGGCGGTGGCGGTTCATCCATGGGCGGCGGTGACGACTTTGACCAATCACCCGCACCCAGCCGCAGCACGGGCGGTTCCAGTGGCGGCATGCGCTCTTCCGCGCCGGCACAGCGCTCTGCACCGCAAAGCGTGGCTGACCTGGATGATGACATTCCATTCTGAGTATCCCTGGTGAACTCTGCAGTCCTCTTCGTCTGAAGTTTTCAGCAAGCCCCCGGCAGGCATCCGCCTGCGGGGTCTTGCCTGAACGGGCACGCCCTGTTTCAACTCCGGCCTCTTGCCGCCTGTTCTCAAGCCCAGTATGCTGATCGCACAAACCATTGTTGTAGAGGTTAGTCATGAAGCATTTGTTCACCCTGCTGGCCTGCGCTGGCGCACTGTCACTGTCCCCCCAACTGCATGCGGAAACCAGCCTACCCAAGGAGCATCCCCTGGTGGGGCTCTGGAAAATAAACCTGCCCGAGCAGAAATGTTCAGAAATCTATGACATCCGCACAGATGGAACCGTTCAGATATTGAGCGGTGGGCAAGTGGTGCAGACCCGCTATGACATCAGCCTGCGCCCCGACAACCAGGGGTTCTACAAATGGATTGACACCGTGGTCCAGGTGAACAATCAGCCCGACTGCATGGGTCACATGGTGCCGCAGGGCAATGTGGCGACAAACTACATCGTGATGCATGCCACTGGCTCGAAGTTCATGATGTGCCAGCAGGCCGAACTCAGCAGCTGTTTTGGCCCTTTCCTGAA
The DNA here is from genome assembly GCA_036275635.1 of Limnobacter sp. Taxonomy (GTDB): domain Bacteria; phylum Pseudomonadota; class Gammaproteobacteria; order Burkholderiales; family Burkholderiaceae_B; genus Limnobacter. The sequence goes on from DASUDJ010000340.1 coordinate 6,841, forward strand.
AGAGGATGGCATCTGAAGCACAGGGGTCTTCGGTGCCCCATGTCATCCTGCGGGGTCAGGAAACCCGGTCCATCGAGGTGCGCAACATATTCTGCATCGGGCGCAACTATGCGGCTCATATTGCCGAGTTGGGCAATCGGCCTGAAGAAACTCCGGTTGTCTTCCTGAAGCCCACTTCAGCCCTGAATGGGCCAGGTCAGCCCATTCACCTGCCGCCCTTTTCCGTCGACGTTCATTATGAAACCGAGTTGGTGTTGTTGATGGGGCAGGGTGGCAAGTACATTCCCCCTGAGCAGGCCTTGGCTCATGTTGACGGCTATGGCCTGGGCCTGGACCTGACAGCCCGGGATCTGCAAACGCTTGCCAAGAAATCAGGATTGCCATGGGCTGTTGCCAAGGGCTTTGATTGTGCAGCCACGGTGACGGAATTCATCCCGGCCTGCGAGTTTCAACAGCCGGAAAACATCCAGTTTGAAATGTGGCTCAACGGGGTGCTGAAACAGCAGGGGAATATT
>DASUDJ010000341.1:0-5666 GCA_036275635.1 Limnobacter sp.
CGGAGGTCAGTGACCGAGGCCTGCTGGTGATAAACCATGAAGCAATCACGCCCCTTTTTCTGCATGCAAATGGGCCAACCAATGTGGCCGGTGTGCGCGATGCCAATGAAGCCCTGAAGGAAATGTACATTCATGGCGTGTCGGTGATTGAAGTGCGCCGGGGCAGCAACGGCCAGTACAGCGTGGTCAAGGACAGCACCTTCAACCGCCGCATTCACACTTTCACAGACATGGAAATCAGTGGCCCACTGCGTGGCACTGCAGCCATGGTTACCAAGTATTCCCCGAATGGAACCCGCACCCGCGGCACCATCAACAACTGTGCATCCGGCTACACGCCCTGGGGCACTTACCTGGCCTGTGAAGAAAACTGGGCTGGCTATTTTGGCAACAGCAACAACATGGGTCGCAGCAGCAACGACCAGGCCTCCATGCGCCGCTATGGCGTGCGCACATCCGGCAATGGCCGTGAAAACTGGAACACCGCGAGTGAAGTGGGCCAGGTGGGTGATCCTTTCAGCCGCTGGAATGTAGGCATTGTCGGTGCAACGGCAGCAGATGACTACCGCAACGCCCATTTCACCTATGGCTACAATGTGGAAATTGATCCCTTCCGCCCCAACAGCACGCCCAAAAAGCGCACAGCCATGGGCCGGTTCGCCCACGAAGGTGCCTGGGTAGGCCCTGTTGAAGCAGGAAAGCCGTTGGTGTTCTACATGGGCTGTGATTCCCGTTTTGAGTACATCTACAAATTCGTGTCTACGGCCAACTGGGACCCTGCCGACATGATGGGTGGCTTGCAGGCTGGCGACAAGTACCTGGATTTTGGCAAGCTGTATGTGGCGAAGTTTGATGGCGACTTCACCGGCGACTGGATCGACCTGGCTTCCGTTGCGGCTGGAACCATGATTTCGACTGTGCGTGGCTCCGGTACCCTATCCACCGCAGCCATCAATTACACCGTGACCGACACCAACGAGCAGTTCCTGAACACCCGCATCATTGCAAACATTGCGGGCGGCACGCCAATGGACAGGCCTGAGTGGGGAGGCGTGAACCCCCGCAACGGCGAGGTGTACATGACCTTGACCAACAACACCAGCCGCACAACTGCAGATGCCTCCAATCCACGTGTTTATTTCGACGGCGACACAAACGGTGACGGTATTGGTGATGCAGGCGCAAAAGGCAACGTGAACGGCCATGTCATTCGCTGGAAAGAGGCCAACAGCAATCCGGCAGCCACTGCTTTTGAATGGGATATCTACCTGTTCGGTGCTGAAACAGACGACATCAACAATCCCAATGTCAACCTGTCTGGCCTTACGGAAAGCAATGTGCTTTCCAGCCCCGATGGCCTGTGGTTCTCTGAAAAAACTGGTGTCCTGTACATCCAGACTGATGATGGCGCATTCACGGATGTATCCAACTGCATGCTGGTGGCTGCGGTGCCCGGCAGCGTTGGCGATGGCAAAGAGGTCACCGTTGACAACTCGGCCGCCGGTGGTGGCACGGTCAACACCAGGGTGGGTGCTGTAGGCACCTTGCGTCGTTTGCTGGTGGGCCCGGTGGAGTCAGAAATCACCGGCCTCACCGAAAGCCCGGATGGCAAGGCGCTGTTCATCAATATCCAGCACCCCGGTGAAGACACACCAAGCCTGGCTGCTGCACCTTCCAGCGCATGGCCCTACAGCCTGGCCGGCGGCACTTTCGGCAATCCACCTGCCGGTGTTCTGCCTGTTCAGGGCAACCGCCCCCGCTCAGCCACCATCGTGTTGACACGCAAGGACGGTGGCGTGATTGGTCAGTAAATCCTGACCAGTTCGTGGATGGTCTGTTGTGTAACCTCACCCCTCGGTGCGCAAGCACTGCGGGGTGAATCCGTTGAGCCCTTCCCGCGGTAAGAAGAATTGGGTGGCAGTCCGGCTTCACCGGGCAAAGGGGCAAGTTGTGAAATTGTTCAGGCAGTCAGTGAATTTTCTTTTCGTGTCCGTGGTGACCTGTACAGCGGGTTTATTTTCCACGGGGCCTGCATCTGCCCAGGCCAGCAAGCCCGCCATGCCCATGCGCTGGGTGGTGAACATGCCCAACGCACCTGCCGCAGACATGCTGAAGACAGTACAGGGCGCACTTGGAGTGCCCGTGCGCATGGTGCGACCGCTGCTGCAACCCGGCAGCTACTTGCTGGAAATGCAGAAAGCCCCCCGGCTGGGCAGCCTGCAAACTCCCCAGGCAGTGGCGGCCACCCTGAATACCCTTCCGGGCGTTCGTTTTGCCAGCCCGGACCTTCTGTTGCGGCGCACTGCAGTTCCTGCGCCGAATGATTCCGGCTATGCAGCCAACCAGGCCAGTTACATGCACACCGGGGCCTATGCGTCGCTGCGCATGCAGGATGTGTGGCAGCAAACCCGGGGCAGCAGCAGCGTGGTGGTTGCCGTACTTGATTCAGGCGTGCTGTTTGGCAACACCGAGTTACGCGGCCGCCTGCTGCCCGGTTATGACTTTGTCAGCCAGACCACCCCACCCACGGGCATGCGGGAAGTGGGCGCGTTCTCCGAGTTGGGTTCGAATGACGGGAATGGCCGCGACCCGGATGCGTCCGACCCTGGCGACGCGCCGCCTCCCGGAACTGTTTGCCCTGATGGTTCCTCAACCAGTTCATGGCACGGCACCACGGTGGCCTCCGTGGCGGCTGCACAGTCCAACAATGGCCAGTTCCTGGCTGGCATGGACTGGAATGCAAAAATTCTTCCAATCCGGGTGTCGGGGCGCTGCGGTATTGCCACCAGTTCGGACATCGTGGATGCGTTCTACTGGGCCACTGGTTCAGGGCGGGTAGACCCGACCATCGGCCAGAACCCAACCCCGGCGAATGTGATCAACCTCAGCTTTGCAAGCGACACCCCCTTGTTGGGCGGCGGTTGTGCAGCCTCTGACATGGTGGCGGTCGCAATTGCAGATGCCCGCGCCAGGAATGTGTCGGTGGTGGTATCCGCGGGGAACAATTCAGGCGGCGCTGTGCAATACCCTGCCAACTGCCCCGGCACAATCGCAGTGGGTGCTGCTCAACAGAATGGTCAATTGGCTGCTTACACCGCAAAAGGTTCGGGTTTGGGGTTCCTGACCCTGCATGCTCCGGGTGATGAAAATGCCCTTTACCTCGGGGCCAGCAACACTGGCAATTCAACACCCAACTCCGGCGGTACCACTGCATTCCGCTTCGCCGGAACCAGCTTTTCCGCACCCCTGGTGGCGGGCGCGGTTTCCCTGCTGAATGCAGTACGGCCCGGCATTACACCTGCTGAAATCGACAACCTGCTGCGCAGCACCGCCTTGCCCTATGCAGCCAATGCAGAAGTGGTGGATGGCGTGCTGGGTACCTTCCGGCGCAACTGCACGGCAAGCAGTTGCGGCGCGGGCCTGCTGAACCCGCTGGCTGCGATCAATGCTGCGCGCGCCCTGGGCAATCCCCTGCCGGTGGCAAATGTACCGCAGTCGGCTTTGGTCGCAGGCAATGGGCCTTTTACACTCGATGCGAGCCTTTCCAGCAACAGTGCTGGTGGCGCGAGCGGTTTGACCTACAACTGGCAGCAGGTGCGTGGCAACCCGGTTGTGCTGGCGGGCACCACCAGCAGCAGCCTGCAGGTTCAGACAGGCCTGGCGGGCAATGTGGCCGAGTTTGCCCTCACGGTAACCGACACAGCCAGCAACCGCAGCAACACCAGCGCGGTGCGGCTGGTCAGCAGCACGGCAGATGAACGCAGCATCGTGTCGGGCAGTGGTCAAACCGGCAGTGGTGTGGCGCCTACTGGAAATACCGGGGAATCGGGTGCCGGGGCGACGGTTACAGCCGGCGGTGGTGGCGGGGGTGGGGGGCTTTCCCTGTTGGGCCTGTGGAGCCTGCTGGCCCTGCTCCTGGTGCACAGGCACGGCTTGAAGCAAGTAAAACTGGGATAGAATCGAAGCTGACTTGGTCATACCCAACTGACAAACAGCCAAGAAGCATCCCATGTCCAGCCTGGTTCCGCACAAAGAAAGCCACTCCGTACGATGGGAATACGCCTCGGTGCTCGGCATCCTGGCGATCTGGGTTGGCATGATGTCCCTGAAAATCGGGGTTGGTTTGATCGCCGGCCTTGCAATTTTCGCACTCACCCGCTTCACCCGTCGAGGCTTTGTTCGCCTGCTTCAACCCCACAACAAGGCATTCAGTGGCCCCTTCATGCGGGGCCTGTTTGGCTGGCTGCCCACCTTCCTGACCACTGCCGTGGTGGCTGCTGCCGTGGTGCTGCTGGGCATCGGGCTGAACAGTGGGGTGCGCTTCGTGCTTCAAACCATGACACAGCAGGGCCCGCAATTGGTCGAGGAAGCGCTTCGCAACCTGAACTCGGTGACAGCCAGCCTTCCACCCGCCATCAAGGAACACATACCCGGCAAGCCCAGCGACCTGTTCCGGATGATCAGCAAGGACAACAACGACTTCATGGGCTACATCCGCAACTTCGGCGGCGCCAGCTTTTTCATATTCCTGCAGCTGGTGTTTGCACTGATCCTGGGTGTGTCAGCCGCGCTGATGGTGCCCGGCGTGAATGCGCCCATCACCGCTTCCCGCCCGCTGGCCGAGGCCTGGCTGCAAACCCTTGAAAAATATGTGCGCTGCTTCACCCTGCTGATGGGTGCCCAGGTGTATGTCAGCATCTGGAACACCTTCTGCACGGCAATTTTCATCTACGGAGTACTGCCCGCCTTTGACGTGGTGCTTCCCTTCCGGGAACTGTTGCTGATGTTCACTGCTGTGGCCAGCCTGATACCTGCGGCCGGCAACATCATGGCCAACACCCTGATCCTGGTGCTGACCATCCGGTATGGGGTGTTCGTGGCGCTGGGTTCAGTGCTGTACCTGTTCGTGATCCACAAGCTGGAATACTTCGTGAATGGTTACATCATTGGCCGCAATGTGCGCGCCAGCGTGCCCGAGATGCTGATTGCCATCATCCTGGGCGAGGTGGCTTTTGGCTTGCCGGGGCTGATTACAGCGCCGGTGACCTATGCATTCCTGAAGATGCACTGGCAACGGTGGGGGTGGGTTTGAATTTTTTGCAAAAGATAAACCCGGCGTGGTTTCTGGCTGGGGCGGCTTTCTTTTTGCCGATCAAGCCAGCGCCGGTGAATCTGTTTTTGGTGTTGGCGGTGATTTTTGCCTTGATTAACAATCAAAGCCGGTCACACATTCTTGGGTTATGCGAAAGGTCCGAGCTTTTACCTCTGTGGCTTCTGCTGGCATTTCTTGCACTGACTTATTTTTTCTCGACGAATGATAGCCAGACTTATCTCGAGTTCATCAGTAAATATGGGCGACTTGCGCTGATTCCAATATTGGCCGCCGTGCTCATTGATGTGGATAGCCGGATTTTGCTCGGGAAGGGCTTTTTGGCCGGAGTCGCGGTGATTCTTGCCCTGTCTTACGCGATTTGGTTAGGTGTTGATCCAGCATACTTCGGTGCGAAGGCTACCGACATGTATGCAATTCCTAGTAATCCAACTGTTTACAAGTCACACATCACCCATAATTTTTTCCTTGTCGCTGCTATTTATCTGTGGGTGATTTGCTTCAACAAGGCGCAAACCATTCAAGGCAAGGCGCTTTATGCTCTATTGCTTCTGCT
>DASUDJ010000342.1:0-4423 GCA_036275635.1 Limnobacter sp.
GTAGATGCTGGCCAAGGTCAGTGAAGTCATCACCAGAATCAAAAGGCCCTGTGCATAGCGTTGGAGGTTGATCACAGCCTGACCGGAATCACGTTTTGCCGCGCTGGCCTTACGATTCAAATCTTCGAGTGCTTTCCACCAGTTGTGACTGAATTGAACTGGCAGTTCAGGATGGGATTTCAGCCGTGTTTTCATCAGGACCCACTGAATTCGAAGGTCCAAAAGTATTTTTGAAAGGTTGGCATTGGGGCTGGAAGCTTCCAATATGGCCAGGCGGCTTGAAACCTGGTGGAGCAGTTCCGCGGTGGATTTGTAACCCCGGCTGGCTATTCTGATTTGACCAATCTGTGAATTGTCAGTCTGCAGATGACGCAGAACCATGCTTTGCAGGAGAAGGTCCTGGGCCGAGGTTTCGAACAGGCGTGAGCGGGCAAATTCTTCCTGGTGGTGGAAGAGTTGTTGTGCGGAAAGAGTCACTGTTACCAGCAGGCCAAGACTGAGCAGCAGGTATCTGTTGTGACGGGCTGTGGCCGAATGCCTGAAAATATGGTGGAGCTGAAAGGTAACGGTGCGTGAGAAACGCACCAGGATTGTCAAAGCGGCCCTGGGGTTCATCCTGTTTCCTGTGGTGGGGACTGAACCTCAGTGGCCTGTCTGGAGGCAAGGTTCCTCCTTAACGTGTCCCCGTGCTCCCGAAACCACCTTCTCCACGTGTGCTGGGGGTGAATTCGCTGACAATCCGGAAGTCTGCATGGGCCACAGGAAGTATCACCAGTTGGGCAATCCGCTCCATGGGCTCAATCGTGACTGCCTGCTGGCTGCGGTTCCATGCAGACACCATCAGGGGCCCCTGGTAATCCGAGTCGATAAGGCCCACAAGGTTGCCGAGCACCAACCCTTTTTTGTGACCCAGGCCAGAGCGGGGCAGTATGGTGGCGCAGTAGTTGGCGTCACCGATGTACAAGGAAAGGCCGGTGGGCACCAGTTCAGCCTGCCCGGGTTGCAGGGTCAGAGGCTCGTTCAGGCATGCCCGCAAGTCAATGCCAGCGCTGCCGGGGGTGCCATATGCGGGAAGTTGGTCCTGCATGCGGGAGTCAAGAATTTTCAGTTCAACTTGGATTTTCATGGAATAGTGGGGTCAGTTTGGCTTGCAGATCTGCTCAAGGATGGCCTGAGCCGCCTGCAGTTTGTTCATCAAACCCAGCCGAACCGGGCTGGAATGGGTGCTGTAAATCGTGATGTCTGTGCTGTCAGCCCCAAGTGCATGTTGTGCCAGGTTGCCAACAATGAAATTCGCATTCTTGGTTTTCAGCTTTCGCTGGGCATATTCATCAAGGTTTTCGGTTTCTGCAGCAAAGCCGACCACGGTGAGTGGTTTCGTTCTTCTGGCGGCAAGAAGTCCAACTTCGGCAAGAATATCCGGGTTCAACTCGAACTCCATCTGGAGACCTCGTGTCTCACCTTCCTGCTTTTTCTGCTTGTGCTGACTGGGGTTTCTGATTCCATAATCCGCCACCGCAGCCACGCCAATGAACACGTCCTGCTGGTCAATACTGGCCATCACGGCAGCATGCATCTGCCTTGCGGACTGCACATTCTGAAGGCGTACCCCGTGCGGTGCATCCAGCGCCGTGGGGCCACTCACCAGTGTAACTTCAGCCCCCATCAGCCATGCAGCCTGTGCCAGTGCATAACCCATTTTTCCGCTGGAACGATTGGTGATGCCACGTACCGGGTCTATCGCTTCAAAAGTGGGCCCTGCGGTCAACAACACCTTTTTACCGGCAAGAGGCTTGTTACCTACGGCACGCGCTAGCTGAAAAACGATTTCAAATGGCTCGAGCATTCGGCCGCTGCCCACTTCCCCGCAAGCCTGCTCTCCAGCGGCCGGTCCAAACACGTGGATTCCGTCCGCGTACAGTTGTGCAATGTTGCGCTGAGTGGCCGGATTGTTCCACATCTCGACATTCATCGCGGGTGCCACTGCCAGCGGGCAATTGCGCGCCAGCACCAGGTTATCCAGCAGGTTGTCTGCAAACCCATGCGCGTACTTTGCGATGGAGTTTGCAGTGCAGGGGGCAACAAGCAGGAAGTCGGCCTGCCTGCTGATGTCAATATGGGGCATGCCCCGGTCGTTTGAGCCTTGCGGCCACTGCGACAGATGAACAGGTTTCCCGGAGAGGGCCTGGAAAGTCAGTGGGGTGATGAATTGGGTGGCCGCTTCAGTCATGACCACCTGCACATCGCATCCCTGTTTGATCAGCAGTCGCACCAGTTCGGCAGATTTATAAGCTGCAATCCCACCACATACACCCAGCACTACCCGAAGCTTGTTCAGGCCGGGCAAGGCAGGCAATTCAACTGGACGCATGGCAGGCCACCCTTATCAATTTGCCGGTTTTTCTTTGTTGAAGAAAATTTCATCAATGATCAGCCCGACCGCGCCCATGGTAATGGCAACATCCGCTACGTTGAATGCGGGCCAATGGTAGGTCTGGATATAAAAATCCAGGAAGTCAATTACAGCACCATGCAAGATGCGGTCAATCAGGTTGCCGATTGCACCACCCAGTATGCAGGCCAGGCAGAACATGGCGAACTTGCGGTGGCTGGAAGAACGCATCATGAACAGGATGATGATGGAAGCAACAACTGCCACGGCTGACAGGAAATGCTTTTGCCATCCCTCCTGGTCGGCCAGGAAGCTGAATGCCGCGCCGGGGTTCAGAACATACACCAGGTTGAAAAAGGAGGTGATTTCAACTACCGCACCCAAATCAAGCCGAGACTGGATCCACAGCTTGGTGATCTGGTCAAGCAGGATCAGCATTGCTGAAAAGCCAAGCCAGGGCAGTATGGATTTGCGGACCGGTTTCAGTGATGCAGTGGCGGGCGATGCTGCAGGTCGGGCGGCTGTTTTTTTTGTCACGGGTGATTTAGACATGATTCCGCACCTCGCCTTCACCAAACAGGTTGCTGACGCAACGGCCGCACACGCCCGGGTGTTCACCATCGGCCCCGGTGTCAGGTCGAACATGCCAGCAGCGCTCGCATTTCTCGCCGACAGCAGTGCCCACTTCGATTCGTTCCTCAACCGCTGGCTCGATGGTCACACTGGAGACGATGAACAGGAACTTCAGGTCATCTCCCAGGCTGGCTGCTGCCTGGTGTAGTTCAGCTGGCAAATACAGGTGCACAGCGCCCTGCAGCGAAGACCCGATTTTTCCGGCGGTGCGCAGGTTCTCCAGTTCTTTCACCACGCGTGCGCGAAGGGCCAGCAATTCTTGCCACTTGGCATTCAGTTGCTCGTTGTTGGCGATCTCCGGCACCTTGTAAAACTCGTTGCAGAAAATGGAGGGTTCCACATTGCCCATGACTTCGCGGGCTTCTTCAGCTGTGAAGCTGAGGATCGGAGCCATCAGGCGAAGCAGGGAATGGGTGATGTGGTACAGCGCGGTTTGAGCACTGCGGCGTGCTTTTGAATCAACACCGGTGGTGTACAGGCGATCTTTCAGAACGTCCAGGTAAAACGCACCCAGATCTTCAGAGCAGAAATTCTGTAGCTTGCTGACGATCGGATGGAATTCATACTTCATGTAGTGCGCTTCGCACTCGGCTTGCAGCCTGCCGATCAGCGTGAGTGCATATTGGTCTACTTCCGCAAGGTCTGCAATCGCAACAGACTGGCTTGCAAAGTCGAAATCGGCAATATTGGCCAGCAGGAAGCGCAGGGTGTTTCGAATTCGGCGATAGCTTTCAACCACCCGCTTCAGGATTTCATCAGAAATGGTCAATTCGCCGGAGTAATCGGTACTGGCCACCCACAGGCGCAGAATTTCAGCACCCATCTTGTCGGATACCTGCTGCGGCGCAATCACATTGCCCACCGATTTGCTCATCTTGCGACCCTGGCCGTCTACCACGAAACCGTGGGTCAGCAGGGCCTTGTAGGGTGGCACGCCGTTGATCATGCAGCTGGTCAGCAATGAGGAATGAAACCAGCCACGGTGCTGGTCAGAGCCTTCAAGATACAGGTCGGCCGGGAAATGGCTTTCCTCTTCATGGCTGCCGCGCAGCACGGTTTCATGGGTGGTGCCGGAATCGAACCACACATCCAGCGTGTCGGGGTTCTTGATGTAGTCCTTTGCTTCAGCACCAATCAGTTCTTCTACCGTCACATGCTGCCAGGCTTCAATGCCTTTTTGCTCGATCATCTGGGCAACAGTTTCAATGAGTTCGGGCGTGCGGGGGTGCAGTTCTCCGGTTTCTCGATGTACCAGGAAAGCCATGGGCACACCCCACTGGCGCTGGCGTGACAGGGTCCAGTCAGGCCGGTTGGCAATCATGGCATGCAGGCGGGCCTTGCCCCAGGCGGGGAAGAACTCGGTGGCCTCAACGCCAGCCAGTGCCTTTTCTCGCAGGC
>DASUDJ010000343.1:0-3662 GCA_036275635.1 Limnobacter sp.
GCGCCACGGAAAAAGCAGTCCAATTCCTACAACTGGAAGCAGGCCGAACCGATAATCTGTCTGAAATCTACAGGAACCAGGTGCAGCGCCTTCGGGCCCTCACCCAACTGCGGCGCTATTACCACCTCAGGTACTGGCTGGAGTTGTGGCTGGCCTTTCATGTGCCCCTGTCGTTTGGCCTATTGGCATCACTGATTGCCCATGTGCTGTCAGTTTTTATTTACTGGTAAACAGCCATGGCAGACCAACAGCCGAGCAAACTACAAAAAGAGCTGAACAAACTTCAAAAACCACTTGGATTGAAGCGGCCGCTGTCGTGGATGCTTTTCCTGCCCCTGTTGTTCGCCTTTCTTGTGCTGCCACTGTTGGCCATGCAATATCCGGATTTTTTCAAACTTGTGAACACGCAGGCGAATGAAAAGCCACGTGTAGTGAACCCGGAAAACCTGCCCCTGAATACACACCCCAGCCTTCAGGCCAATGACGCTGTCTTGATGCGAACGAAAACAGCCCATGCGCTGGATGCAGTGTGGAACCCCGGCCCGCTGGCATCAGCCCACTCGAACCTGGAAGGTGATTGCCAGGCTTGCCATGCGGGCAACTTTTCCCGGGTGAAAGATGAAAGCTGCATGGTGTGCCACAGCAATATGGGTTTGCATGTGCAGGAAAAAAGCCTCCAAGGCACCTCATTCGAGGAGGGCCGGTGCGCGAGCTGCCACCGTGACCACAAGGGTCGGGAAAGCCTGGCTGAACAGAACAGGCATTTTGTTGGCCAGGACTGCGCAGCCTGCCATTCCGAAATTAAAACCGTAGCACCCAAAACTGAAACCTTGCCAGTCAGGGACTTTGCAGGCGCTGACCACCCAGCCTTCCGGATCACCGTGGCCACCGGCCCCGAGCCTGCCGACCTGCGGCGTATCCGGATGACGGCAGGCACCCCGATTGTTGAAAAAACCAGCCTGAAGTTTCCCCATGATGTACACCTCGACCCCAAGGGCATCAACAGCCCAGGCAAGAAATTGGTGATGAGCTGTGCAAACTGCCATGAAGCTGCCGACACGAAAACCGGCTTCAAGCCCATCAAGATGGAGGCCCACTGCCAGGAGTGCCACAAGCTGAATTTCGAACCCGCCCTGCCCGATCGCCAGGTGCCACATGGCCCGGTGGACAAGGTATTGAGTACAGTTGAGGAGTTTTACAGCTACCTTGCGCTTCACCCGGAGGAGCGCAACAAGGTGAATGCACAGCGTGCCGTGCTGAGGGCCCGTCCCGGTGAAGAAAATCCGAATCGATCAAACCTGCAGAACCTGAGTGGCAATCCGCGGGCGCAGGCCGCCTTCGCGACCGTAGAGCTGTTCGAGAACACAGCCTGTGCCGTGTGCCATGAAGTCAAGGCAGTCAGCGGAATTGGCAATACGAAAACTTCGGGTTCACGCATGCCCCAATACACGGTGGCGGCAATCAACCCAGCACACCCGTGGATGCCGAATGCGACATTCAATCACAAGGCGCATGAGTTCGAGAAATGCAGCAGTTGCCACAAGGCCAGCGATTCCAAAAAAGCCAGTGATGTGCTGATGCCTGCAATTGAAGGTTGCCAGAGCTGCCATGCGGGCAGCAAGCCAGTGCTGAACAAGGTGCAGTCCGATTGTGGTGTTTGTCATGAATACCATTTGCATCCGAAGCAAAAACCGGCAAAGCAGAAACCGGAAGTGGCATTAAAAAATTGATGGTGGCCTGTATGCCCCATCCTGATTGAATCCAAGCTGATCGAGAAAAATCAATGCCCATGAACAAACTGCCCAATCCAAATTTTGCAAAGCTGACGAAAGTCGCTGCTGGCTTGGTGCTTGGTATCGCCTTGCCCTTGGTGCTGGTCTCGTGCGGAGGCGGAGGCAGCGGTGGTGGGGGGTTGACTGCGCCCGACTTCAATATCGCACCGCTCGGGCAGCAAAGCCTTTCTGCACCGGAAGTAGAGGAAATCGTGGCACGCGCAGTGCAGGCTTCAATTTCCCGTGGTGTGCAATCCACGATTGCAGTCACCGACCGGGTGGGCAATGTGCTGGCTGTTTACAGAATGAACAACGCATCAAGCAATGCACTGATCACCAGCGGTCTTGCTGGTGCGGATGGAAACGGCTTGGATGGTGCAACAGTGCCAAGCGAACTGGCTGCAATTGCCAAGGCAATTACCGGGGCTTATTTGTCCTCGACTGGCAATGCATTCAGCACACGCACCGCCAGCCAGATTGTGCAGGAGTTTTTTCAGCCTGGCGAACTGGGCCAGCCCAGCGGGCCACTGTATGGGGTTCAGTTCAGCCAGTTGCCCTGCTCTGATTTGAATGTGTGGTTATCCCAACATCCCACGATTGGCCCCAAGCGTTCTCCGCTGGGGCTTTCGGCTGACCCGGGTGGATTTCCGATTTACCAGGAAGGTCGCGTGGTGGGTGGAATCGGGGTAATCGCCTCAGTGAATGCGGGTACCGCTGGTGTTTACGGACTGGACCGGGACATACTGACGAATGAAACTGACCTGGAGGAGGAAATCGCCTTCGCAGCGCTCAGCAGCGCATTTCGGGCACCGGAATCCATCCGTGCGAACCGGATCACAGCCAACGGGCAAACCTTCCAGTTCTCCAACTCCGTTCCAACCACCGCGGGAACTGCGGATCTTGCGAGCAATGGGGGTTTTATAGCAGTTCCCGGCTATAAGACCGTCTCCACGCCAGCAAGTGGCACTGCCTACGGTGCACCCGACTCCGGTTATGTGCCTGTATCTGGCTCACCTTTTTCCGGTCTGAATGCATACTCCCTCATTACAGATGCTGGCAATCCCAACTCGATCAGATATGCACCATCTGCAGGTGCTGGCCTCACCCAGGTTGAAGTGCAGAATACGCTTTCAGAAGCGTTAAAGATTGCCAACCGCGCCCGGGCTCAAATCCGCAACCCATTGGGATCCCCGGCAGAAGTTACCATTTCGGTGGTGGACACCAACGGCGACATACTGGGCTTGATTCGCTCCTCTGATGCACCGGTATTCGGCACTGATGTGTCTGTTCAAAAAGCCAGGTCCGCTTTGTCTTTCAGCGCCGCGGAGGCACTTACAGATTTCGCTGCCGTGAACACGGGTGGCCAGGCTGCTTTCGCGAATGCCATGGACAGCTATTTTGCGCAGCAGGCGAGCGTGCTGAATGGCACAGTGGCTTTCTCTGCCCGTGCAATTGGCAATGTGCACCGCCCTTACTATCCCGACGGGCAACAGGGCAATGCGGCTGGCCCCCTATCGACGGCCATTTCAGAATGGAGCCCATTCAATGTGGGCTTCCAGTTGAATTTTGTGGCGCCTAAGGTGCTGACCACACTGGGCTCACCTGTTCGAACAGTAATAGGAGCAAATCAGTTTGCACCTGCGCCGGCGCAGACCTGCGTGGATGATGCTGCGGTGCCCGTGAGTCGCCAGAATCGCTATGCAAATGGCTTGCAGATTTTCCCCGGCGGCTTTCCGATTTACAAGGGTACAACACTGGTGGGTGCAATCGGCGTTTCAGGCGATGGGGTGGACCAGGACGACATGATTGGCTATCTCGGCGTGATCAATGGAGCAAGCCTCACCAGCAGCAACATGAGGCCATTTCCTGCGGGCCTGAGAACATCGGATG
>DASUDJ010000344.1:0-3542 GCA_036275635.1 Limnobacter sp.
GATCGGTGGTGGCAATATTTTCAGGGGTATCGCACCGGGTGCGGCTGGAATGGACCGCGCTACTGCCGACTACATGGGCATGATGGCCACAGTCATGAATGCACTGGCGCTACAGGATGCATTCCGCCGGGCCGGTGTTGAAGCCCGTGTTCAGTCTGCCTTGAATATCGAACAGGTGGTTGAGCCTTACATTCGACCCAAGGCGATCCGTTACCTTGAAGAAGGCAAGATTGTCATATTTGCAGCGGGTACCGGTAATCCGTTTTTCACGACCGACACGGCGGCCGCACTACGTGGTTCTGAAATTGGTGCTGAAGTGGTACTGAAGGCCACCAAGGTGGACGGTATTTACACTGCAGACCCCAATAAGGATGCCAGCGCCACTCGGTATGAAAAAATCACCTTTAATGAAGCGATTTCCAAAAACCTGGAAGTGATGGATGCGACGGCTTTTGCCCTGTGTCGCGACCAGAAACTGCCAATCCGGGTGTTCTCCATCAACAAGCCTGGCGCGCTCCAGCGGGCCGTGGCGGGTGAGAATGAAGGCACCCTGGTGCACATGTAATCAACAAAACATGCAGTGAGAGTGAATCATGAGCGTTGCAAACATCCGGAAAACCACCGAAGAAAAAATGGTGAAGTCAATTGAGTCGCTGAAGACAGACCTTCAAAAAGTGCGCACGGGTCGTGCGCACACCGGCATTCTTGACCATGTCCAGGTGGATTACTACGGATCAATGGTTCCAATTTCCCAGGTTGCCAACCTGAGCCTGGCAGATGCCCGCACCATCGTGGTTCAGCCTTGGGAAAAAAACATGGCCAATGCGGTGGAAAAAGCCATCCGTGAATCTGACCTGGGTCTGAATCCAGCCTCCATGGGCGAAACCATTCGAGTGCCCATGCCTGCACTGACTGAAGAGCGTCGCCGCGAATTGACCAAGTTCATCAAGGGTGAGGGCGAACAGACCAAGGTGGCCATCCGCAACCTGCGTCGGGATGCGAATGAAGCCTTGAAACGACTTGTCAGTGACAAGGAAATCTCTGAAGATGATGAACGTCGCGCCCAGGCTGACATTCAGAAATTGACAGACAGGTTCGTGGCCGAGGTTGACCAGGTTCTGCAGACCAAAGAAGCCGAAATCATGACGGTATAAGCTATTTATGTCGATGTTCACCAGTTCAACGCTGGAAATACCTGCCACATCAAGCATACCCTCCCATATCGCAATCGTGATGGATGGAAATGGGCGTTGGGCCAAGGCTCGCATGATGCCCAGGGTGGCAGGCCACAAGCGCGGTGTTGAAGCGGTGAAGCGAACAGTTCAGGCCTGTTGCGAGTTGGGTGTGCAGCACCTCACCCTCTTTGCATTTTCCTCTGAAAACTGGCGTCGTCCACCGGAGGAGGTCAGCCTCCTGATGCGTCTTTTCATCAGAGTGTTGCGCAAGGATGTGGAAGCCTTGCACCGAGAAAACATCTGCCTGCGCATCATCGGCGACATCAGCGCCTTTGAGCCAGAATTGCGTGCGGCGATTGAATCTGCCGAAAAACTGACCAGGGACAATACACGGCTTTACCTGAATATTGCCGCCAATTATGGTGGACGATGGGACATCATGCAGGCCACCCGGAAAATGCTGGTCGAGAATCCCCAACTTGGGCTGAATCCAGGGCAGATTGTCGAATCAGACCTGACCAGGCATCTGTGCCTTCAGGGCAGTCCGGAGCCCGACCTGTTCATTCGAACAGGCGGCGAGCAACGGGTTTCCAATTTTTTATTGTGGCAACTGGCGTACACTGAATTTTATTTTACTGACAAGTTCTGGCCTGACTTCGGCAAACCGATGCTGATAGAGGCAATAGATTCCTACAACAACAGAGAACGACGCTTTGGACGGACATCCGAACAGCTTCAGCCAGCATTGGTGAGTGTTCGGCAATCTGCCCTGTGATTCCGTTCCAGCTCGAGACATGAATCATGCTTAGAACCCGAGTGATCACGGCCGTGATCCTGCTGGCTTCACTGATTGGTATCCTCCTGTTTGGCGGTGAAACTGGCTGGAGCTTGTTTGTAGGTGCCGTATTGCTGGGTGCATTCTGGGAGTGGGGCAGACTTGGCCTGTTTACTCCCGCACTGGCAATTGTGTATGCAATCGCGGGGGTTATGGTCTACCTGGGCACGGCTTTTCTGCCTGCCCAATCCCATCCAGTTCAGTCTTTTCTTTATCTTGCCAGCCTCTTCTGGTTGCTGATTGTTCCGTTTTGCCTGAGAAGCGTGTCGATTGGCGTACTGGCCAACAAGGCCCTGTTTGCGCTTGCTGGGTGGGTGTTGATCATTGCGGCTGGCCTGGCCCTTGTTGTTTCCAAGCAGCAGGGTATTGTTTTTCTGCTCAGTATCATTGCCATCTGTTTTGCTGCTGATATTTTCGCTTATGTGTTCGGCAAGACCCTGGGTCGGCGCAAGCTGGCACCCCGCATTTCTCCCGGAAAAAGTTGGGAAGGTGCTGCAGGAGGCCTTTTGAGCGTTGTTGCTCTCAGTTGGGTCACGGTTTATCTTGCGACCGATTATCCCTTGTTGAAGGCCACCTGGCAGGTTCATGCCCATGAACACTGGGGGGCTACAGCTTTCACATTCTGGCTGGTGGTGTTGAGTGGTTTCAGCATTGTGGGTGACCTGTTTGAATCCATGTTGAAGCGCCGGGCAGGTTTGAAGGACAGCAGCCAGTTGTTGCCTGGCCACGGCGGCATTCTTGACAGGATTGATGCACAGTTGCCGGTCATGCCCATGGCTATCTTGTTGTCTGGCGTCAGCCTGGTTTGAATTCAATGAACAACCCAAAAAAGCTGCTAATCCTGGGGGCCACTGGCACGATTGGTGTCAACACGCTGGACGTGGTGGCAAGACATCCAGAACGTTTCAAGGTTGCAGGCCTGGCTGCCGGTAAAAATATTCAATTGCTCTACAGGCAAGCCTGTAACCATCGGCCGGAATTTCTGATCATCTGCGACAGCTCAGCCCTTGATGAATGGCATCAGCAGGGCTTCAGTACCAGGTTGCACCAAGAATTGGGCTACCTGCCACAAGTGATGGGTCAGGAGAGCCTTGACGCAGCATGCCGAGACGATGGAATCGACATCGTGGTTGCCGCCATCGTGGGAGCAGCCGGATTGAAGCCGACCCTGGGTGCATTGGAATCAGGAAAAAAGGTATTGCTGGCCAACAAGGAGTCCCTTGTGCTTGCTGGACGTTTCATGATCGATGCCTGTTTGAAATCTGGCTCGAGTATCTTGCCTGTTGACTCCGAACACAATGCCATCTATCAGTGTCTTCCGGCAGATTATGACCTGACCCGGGCTGAGAAATACGGTATCGAAAAGCTGATCCTGACAGCTTCGGGTGGCCCTTTCCGAAATCGCACCCTGAATGAACTTTCCAGGGTAACTCCTGCCCAAGCCATAGCGCATCCGAATTGGGTGATGGGCAGGAAGATTTCCGTGGACAGTGCAACGATGGCCAACAAGGGCCTGGAGTTGATCGAGGCCC
>DASUDJ010000345.1:0-2906 GCA_036275635.1 Limnobacter sp.
TCGATGGGTTGTTCCGGAAGCACGTTAGTTGCTGACATATGAATCACCTATTAAATGCATGCCCCTGAGGTGGGGCTAGAACGCGCTCTTTCAAGCTTTAAATTCACGACAAATCAACAATAACACTGAAAAGAAAAGGCCCAACCGTCAAGCTGGGCCTTTTTAATTGTTTTGCAATCTGTTTTGGAGGTGGCTTTACCTATCAGGCCTTGTCTTTGCTGCTGGCCACCTTGGGTTGGTCCTCGTAAATCAACAAGGGCTGCCCTACCCCATTGATGGTGTTCTCATCAATTACCACTTTTTTCACGTTTGGATCGCTGGGAAGATCGTACATGATGCCCAGCAGAGCCTGCTCAAGAATGGTCCGCAAACCACGCGCGCCGGTCTTCCGTTGAATGGCCTTTTTTGCAATGGCGCTGAGTGCTGAAGGCCGCACTTCCAGTTCAGCACCATCCATTTCCAGCAGTTTTTCAAACTGCTTCACCATGGCATTCTTTGGCTTGGTCAGGATGTCGATCAGTGCAGGTTCGTCCAGTTCTTCCAGGGTGGCAATCACCGGCAGGCGACCCACCAATTCCGGGATGATGCCGAACTTGATCAGGTCTTCCGGCTCCACATCCGCCAACAAGGTACCCACATTCTCTTCCTGCTTGCTTTTCACAGTGGCACCAAAACCAATACCGGAACGCTCGGAACGGTTGCGGATGACCTTGTCCAAGCCCTCGAAGGCACCGCCCACGATGAACAGCACATTGGTGGTGTCGATCTGCACGAAATCCTGGTTGGGATGCTTTCGGCCACCCTGGGGTGGAACTGAAGCCACAGTGCCCTCGATCAGCTTCAGCAGAGCCTGCTGCACGCCTTCTCCGGACACATCACGGGTGATGGACGGGTTGTCGGACTTGCGGGAAATCTTGTCGATTTCATCAATGTAGACGATGCCGCGCTGCGCCTTTTCAACTTCATAGTTGCAGCTTTGCAGCAGCTTCTGGATGATGTTTTCAACATCTTCGCCCACGTAACCCGCTTCAGTGAGCGTGGTTGCATCCGCAATCACGAAAGGCACGTTCAACAGGCGAGCCAGGGTCTGTGCAAGCAGGGTTTTACCCGAGCCAGTCGGACCAACCAGCAGGATGTTGCTCTTGCTCAGCTCAATGTCGTCCTTCTTGCTCATGTGGCGAAGGCGCTTGTAGTGGTTATAAACCGCTACGGCCAATACCCGCTTGGCCTTGTCCTGGCCAATCACGTATTGGTCGAGAATTGAACGGATTTCCTGTGGAGTAGGCAGCTTGTCTCCACCGCCAGTGGCCGTGGTTTCAGCCGCTTCATCGCGAATGATGTCGTTGCACAGTTCAATGCATTCATCGCAGATGAACACAGATGGCCCTGCGATCAATTTTTTTACTTCATGCTGGCTTTTGCCACAGAAGGAGCAATAGAGCAGCTTTTCGCTGGAGCCTTTCTTTTCTGACATCATGTTTCCTCTGGAAAGCCCCCGAGGGGGCAATCAAGCAGTCCAGGTGGTGTTACTTCTTTTCTGCCGGTGCTACACGGTGCTTCAGCACTTCATCAATCAGACCATAGTCTTTCGCTGAGTCCGCACCCATAAAGTTATCACGATCTGTATCTCTCGCGATCTCTTCAACACTTTTACCTGTGTTTTCAGCCAGTATACCGTTCAATTTCTCACGCAGGTACAGGATTTCCCTGGCATGGATTTCAATGTCCGAGGCCTGACCCTGAACACCACCCAGCGGTTGGTGAATCATGATGCGACTGTTCGGCAAGGAGAAACGCTTGCCCTTTGTGCCTGAAGACAGCAGGAATGCACCCATGCTGGCGGCCAGGCCTGTACACAGGGTGGACACATCCGGCTTGATGAACTGCATGGTGTCATAGATTGCCATGCCAGCCGACACGGACCCGCCCGGGCTGTTGATGTACAGGGCGATGTCCTTGTCGGGGTTTTCACTTTCCAGGAACAGCATTTGCGCCACGATCACATTGGCCATCTGGTCATTGATCGGGCCCACCAGGAAAATGACACGCTCCTTCAGCAGGCGCGAGTAAATGTCATAGGCCCGCTCGCCCCGACCACTTTGTTCAATCACCATCGGCACATACATATTGGCCTGAGTGTCCAGCGCGCCGTAATTGTTCATGTTGTTCGTCATAGAGCGAGGGTTCCAGATCATTTATTTACTTCCCATCAGTTCGTCAAAGGACAATTTCTTTTCAATCACCTTGGATTTGCTCAAGGTGTATTCAACCACATTGTCTTCCAGGATAACCGCTTCAACATCCGCCAGACGGGCTCGATCCTGGAAATACCACTGCATGACTTCAGCAGGGTTTTCATAGCTTTGCGCCTGCTCTTCAATGAAAGCACGCACTTGCTCAGGCTTGGCCTGCAGGTTGTTGTCCTTTACCAGGTCAGAAACGATCAGTCCCAGGCGCACGCGGCGCTCGGCCTGTGCTGCGAAAATGTCTTCAGGCAACTGGATTTCTTCCACATTCTGCATGCCACGGGCCTTCAGGTCCTGGCGGGCGCGGGAGGCCAGCTCCGTGGTTTCAGTCTGGATCAGTGACTTGGGTACGTCGAATTCGGTGACTTTCAGCAATGCATTCATCACTGCTTCCTTGGTTTGGGCCTTGGTGCGGTTACCCACTTCGCGGCTCAGGTTCACGCGCACATCTTCACGCAGCTTGTCCAGTGAGCCGTCCGCAATGCCCATGGCCTTTGCGAACTCTTCGTTCAGTTCAGGCAGTTGGGGGCCTTCCACTTTCTTGATGGTGATGGTGAACTGGGCTGTTTTGCCGGCCACATCCTTGCCGTGGTAATCCTCGGGGAAAGCCAGGTCGAAGGTTTTCTCTTCGCCAGCTTTCAGGCCCTTGGCGGCTGCTTC
>DASUDJ010000346.1:0-8551 GCA_036275635.1 Limnobacter sp.
TTCGACATGTCGTCAAAGGGCGTACTGAAATTCACCAAGTTCTACTACCAGCCTGAATACAAGGGTGGCAACAACGGAACCGAGGTATGCACCCGGGTTCAACCTGCTCAAGGAGAAAAACTGAAATGAAAACCCTCCGCCTTTCCCTGTCCATTGCGCTTGCATCCACACTCCTGGGCCTGTCCACTTTTGCCAGCGCAGAAGACATCAGGCTGCCCTCCGGTGTGCTGGTGTCGATCGAGGGCAAATCCACGGGGAAGCAGAAACCCACCGCAGCCTCCACTGTGTCCGTTCACTATGAAGGCACCCTGCTGGATGGCTCTGTTTTCGACAGTTCCTACAAGCGCGGTGCACCGATTTCCTTTCCACTGAGTGGCGTAATTCCCTGCTGGACCCAAGGTGTATCCACCATGTCGGTGGGTGACAAGGCTGTGCTGACCTGCCCGGCCGACACCGCCTACGGCGCCCGCGGCGTACCGGGCGTGATTCCACCGAACTCGGTACTGAAGTTCAAGGTGGAGCTGCTGGAGATCAAGCGCTAAAAAAGTAGCCCTCTTGCAAACGCTCCGTGCAAACAAAAAGACCCGAATGCATTCCGCACTCGGGTCTTTTTTTATTGGTGGGCCTCCCGTGAGTCGAACACGGCACCAACGGATTATGAGTCCGCTGCTCTAACCAGGCATGAGCTAGAGGCCCAGGTAAACGTCTAGAGCAGCTTATTCACCTTCCAGGAAGCTCTTCAGCTTGTCTGACCGGCTGGGGTGACGCAGCTTGCGCAGTGCCTTGGCTTCAATCTGGCGAATCCGCTCACGGGTTACATCAAACTGCTTGCCCACTTCTTCCAGCGTGTGGTCGGTGCTCATTTCAATACCGAAGCGCATGCGCAGCACCTTGGCCTCGCGGGGTGTCAGTGAATCAAGCACATCCTTGGTCACGAAACGCAGGCTGCTGTACTGGGCTGCATCCTGGGGTGCAAGGGTGTGGTTGTCTTCGATGAAATCGCCCAAGTGAGAGTCATCATCATCACCGATCGGGGTTTCCATGGAAATTGGCTCTTTCGCAATTTTCAGGATCTTGCGAATTTTTTCCTCTGGCATTTCCATGCGCTCGGCCAGGGTGGCTGGGTCGGGCTCAATACCGGTTTCCTGCAAAATTTGACGGCTGATGCGGTTCATCTTGTTGATGGTTTCGATCATGTGCACCGGAATACGGATGGTGCGAGCCTGGTCTGCAATCGAGCGGGTAATCGCCTGGCGAATCCACCAGGTGGCATAGGTTGAAAACTTGTAGCCGCGGCGGTATTCGAACTTGTCCACTGCCTTCATCAGGCCGACGTTGCCTTCCTGGATCAGGTCAAGGAACTGCAAGCCGCGGTTGGTGTATTTCTTGGCAATCGAGATCACCAGTCGCAGGTTGGCCTCGATCATTTCACGCTTGGCCAGGCGGGCACGGTTTTCACCGGACACCATCTGCTTGTTGATTGCACGCAGGTCATTCAGCGGCAGGGAAACCATGTCCTGGATGGCCACCAGCTTTTTCTGCAATTCATTGATGGCAGGAATGTTGCGTGCCCAGGTTTCCGCCCAGGCAGCAGTCGATGCACTGAATGTTTCCACCCAGACTGTTTCGGCTTCGTGGCCGCGGAACTGGTCCATGAACTGTTCACGCGGCACACCGACGCGGTTCACTGCGATGTCATAGATTTCACGTTCAATCTTGCGCACACTGTCCACCTGCTCACGCAGGATTGTGCACAGGCGCTCCACCTGCTTTGCAGTGAAGCGGATTTTCATGAACTGTTCAGCAATTGCTTCCTTGGCCTTCCTGTAGGCGGCAGAGTTGTAGCCACCATCGGCGCGGGCTTTCTTCAGCTTTGCAAAGTGCTTTTCGATTTCTGCAAACACAGCCAGGGAGTTGCTCTTCAGCTCTTCCAGCTGGCGGGCCGACATACCGGATGTGGTACCACCGTCATTGCCCTCTTCTTCCTCATCGGCTTCATCTGCTTCAGCAACCTCGATGGGCGCAGCCACCTCGACGATTTCATCCGTCATGGTTTCATCAACAATGCCGTCGACCACTTCATCCACGCTGATGGCGCCTTCCGCAATGCGCTGGCCCAGACCGACCACATCTTCCACGATGGCTGGGCAGGCAGAAATCGCCTGGACCATGTCCTTCAGGCCGGCTTCAATGCGCTTTGCAATTTCAATTTCGCCTTCGCGGGTCAGCAGTTCCACAGTGCCCATTTCACGCATGTACATGCGAACCGGGTCTGTGGTGCGGCCAAATTCGGAGTCCACGTTGCTGAGGGCAGCCTCGGCTTCCTCTTCCGCATCTTCGGCGGAAGTGCCCACAGGCGCGTTGTCATTCATCAACAGGGCTTCTGCATCCGGTGCCTGTTCATACACCGTAATGCCCATGTCGTTGAAGGTGCTGACCATGGCTTCAATCACTTCGCCATCAGTCACCTCATCAGGCAGGTGGTCATTGATTTCCGCAAAGGTCAGGTAGCCGCGCTCCTTACCCATCTTGATCAGGGTTTTCAGCTGGTTGCGGCGCAACTCGAGTTCTTCACTGGTGGCATTGGCTGAACTCAGGTAAACCGAATTCATCAAGGCCTTGTCCTTGGCCTTGGAACCCCGGCCGCGCTTTGGCATGATGACCAGGTCAGCCTTCTTTGCGTCGGAATCGTCATCTTCCGGCACATCATCCGAATCCAGGGACGCATCTGCACCTGCATCCAGGTCTTCCTCATCCTCTTCCTCGGCCCTGGCCTTGGCGGCTTTCGGAGGCCGACCGCGGCCCTTGGGCGCCTCGGCCACGGCAACAGGTTCTGCGGCCTTTGGCTTGCGGCCTCGCTTCTTGGGCTGGCTGTCGTCTGCTGCCAGGTCGGTGGCGGGCTGGGCAACCACTGCGGCAACTGGTTCTGCGGCCTTGGGTTTGCGACCGCGCTTGGACTTTTCTTCAGGCATTTCGGCAACTGGCTCGGTATTCTTCAATTCTGTCTTCTTGACCACGGTATTTACTTTCGCTTTCTTTTCAGTTGCTTCTTGAGGAGAAACCTTCTTCCCTGCCATTGACGACGCTCCCTTGCGTTTGGATGCCTTTGAGGAGGATTCCTTCTCCGGCTTTTGGCCCACAGGAATCGGATTGATTGAATCTGCTTGCTGGGAATTCACGCTGAGTGCCTTCACAGACTTGCTTTGGTGGCCGCCTTCGGCTTTCTGTTCCTGTGTTTTCGAAAAAATGTTGAGAAATTTGAACATTTATTTCCTGAACGACTCGCTGGCAGCCACTTCCGTGCGCATCCTGTACTGCATTCGATACTTGGTGACGCACGCCGGAGGATGCAATATTTGCACCGTAACCCTTGATTATATCTGATTAACTCGCTTTTGTTTCAATTCCTGGAAACGTTGCATGCATTCGTGATACCACTTAAGCTGCTCGCCCTGTGTGGGCATTTCACGGGCCAGCCTTTCCAGTTCGGCCTTGAACCAGAGTTCACTGCATTGATACACGCCAGAACGCAACTCGGTTTCAAAATCGAGGGAATCATCAAGAGTCCGCGCTTCTTTCAGTACAAGGTTCACCCAATTCTGATGCGTTTCATCATTGAAGGCGTGCTGAAGCCTCGCTTCCAGCAAGTTGGGGTCATTTCTGATCTTTTCAAGCAGGTGCACAAAGCTGTGCACCTCGGCAGCAGGCTTTTGTTCCCTTTCGTACAGATCAATCAGTGGGTCACACAGGCCTGCCAACTGTGGAGCCCTGATCACCCGCGCAGCCAGGCTGAGCAAGGGAGACTTGGCTGCCGGCCTGGGGCTCCAGTTGTTCTGGAAAGGCTCTTCCCTGAATTTGCCTGATTTCTTTCCCTGAAAAGGAGTTTTGCCCTTGGGAGAAAAATAATCCCCACCCGTGTCACGGCTTTTCAGGCCCAGGTGGCGGTTCAATTCCATGGGTGTGCTGTCCAGCAGGCTGGCCAGCGCCCGCAACAACGAAGACCTGTACACAGTGGGCTGCATCTGGACGATCAGGGGCTTCAGGAAGGCAATTGCAGCAGCACTGCCTTCGATCTGCTGCAGGGGGTAATTGCGCTCAAGGTAACGGGCCAGGAATTCTGACAAGGATGCGGCCTGCGCCACCATGGCTTCAAAGCCATCCGGCCCCTCGGTGCGAATGAAGGAATCCGGGTCATGCTCGGCTGGCAGGAAAATGAAGTCTGCCCGCTTGTTCTCGTTCACATGCGGCAAACACGCCTGCAAAGCCCGCCAGGCAGCCTTCTGGCCTGCAGCATCACCGTCGAAGGCAAACACCAGCCGGTCTGTCTGCTTGAACAGCTTCTGCACATGGTCGGGCGTTACTGCAGTTCCCAGCGTGGCCACCGCGTTTTCGAACCCCCACTGAGCAAGAGCCACCACATCCATGTAGCCCTCGGTGACCAGCGCATAGCCCATCTTGTGAATGGCTTGCCGGGCCTCGAACAGCCCATACACTTCAAGCCCCTTGGAAAATACCGGGGTTTCCGGGCTGTTCAGGTACTTCGGCTTTTCATCGCCCAGTACCCGGCCGCCAAAGCCAATCACCTGCCCTTTTGCATTGCGGATCGGGAACATGATCCGCCCGCGAAAGGCATCATAGCGGCGATTGCTGTCGCTGATCTTGGTCAGTCCAGCCAGGTCAAGCTGGGTGTTGCTGGCATAGTTGTCTACCACGGCTTCCAGGTTCTGGTATGAATCCGGCGCATAGCCCATGCCATAGCGCGCTGCCACCTGCCCGGTCAGGCCCCGGTTTTTCAGGTAGTCGATTGCCAACGGGCTTTTTTTAAGCTGGGCCTTGTAATAGTTGGCCGCTCGGGTCAGCAGGTCGATCACCTCGTCCCGCTCGGAACGCACCTCGGCAGACACCTCGCTGTTTTTTTCATAAGGCACCGGTATTCCCAGGTTTCCAGCCAGGTTTTCGACAGCCTCCGGAAAGGTCAGGCCCAGGTGCTGCATCACAAAACCAACCGCATTGCCATGGGCTCCGCAACCAAAACAGTGATAAAACTGCTTGGAAGGGCTCACCGTGAACGAGGGGGACTTTTCATTGTGGAACGGGCAGAGGCCTTGCAGGTTTGCTCCCGCAGCCTTCAACTGCACATACCGCCCCACGACATCGGTGATGTCCAGGCGGTACAGCAAATCATCAATAAAACTTTGAGGAATCATGAAGGTGCTGTGAAGTTGTGTGCGACGCGGCACCAAGGCACGGAATGCCCAAGGATATCAAACCCGGAGGCACGGAAACAGAAGGGGTAACCCAAGTAGCAATGGCCAACATGCATTGACCTGTTACAGCGCATGGCACCCGGTACCAAGGCCATGAACAGCCAATGCGACTGTTGGTGCGATGTGTTTAGTGGCTGAGTGCGGCTTTCACCAGGCCAGACACCTTGCCCATGTCGGCACGGCCAGCCAGCCTGGACTTGACGGCAGCCATGACCTTGCCCATGTCCTGCGGACCGGTGGCGCCCAACTCCCGGACAATCACGCCAATCTCGGCAATCACTTCCTGCTCTGACAATTGGGCGGGAAGATAGGAGGCAAGCACTGCCGCCTCAGCCTTTTCCGCTTCGGCCGACTCGGGCCTTCCACCCTGCTCGAACTGGATGGCGGCCTCGTTTCTCTGCTTGATTTGCTTTTCGATGATGGCCAGCACTGCTGCATCATCCAGTTCGACGCGTTCGTCGACTTCTTTCTGCTTGATCGCCGCTGAAAGCATTCGAAGCGTGGCGAGCCTGGCTTGCTCGCGGGCCTTCATGGCCTGCTTGATGTCTTCGAGAATTTTCGCTTTCAGTGACATGTCGTTGTGACTCTGTTCAAACCTGGTTTCAAGCTGGTTTCAACCTGGTACAACGGATCAATACATTTTCTTTGGCAGCATCTGGCTGCGCAGGCGCTTGTAGTGACGCTTCACTGCAGCTGCTTTCAGGCGCTTGCGTTCTGCTGTTGGCTTTTCGTAAAACTCGCGTGAACGCAGTTCGGTCAGCAGACCTGTTTTTTCAATGGTGCGCTTGAAGCGACGCAGGGCAACTTCAAATGGCTCGTTTTCTTTGACGCGAACGTTTGGCATATGGCTCCAATCGGGTGTTCGTAAGTTGTTTGGCTTGGCTGGTTTTCTTCCAACCCATTGATTTCAAGGAAAATTCCCTGAACACACCAATGCATTGGAGTAAAGAATTACCGCCAGAAATCTGGCAAAGACCAAGATAGTAACACGGAGAATCATGTTTTCTCAAGAATTTTTGGCTGATTCTGACTCAACATCGCCTGCGCAGCGGTGTAAGCGCTGGCCCAGGCCCATTGGAAGTTGTAGCCGCCCAACCAACCGGTGACATCCACCACCTCGCCAACAAAATAAAGGCCAGGCAATTTGCGGGATTCCAGGGTCTTGGGGTTCAAATCGGCCGTGCTGACACCACCCCGCATCACCTCAGCCTTTTTGTATCCTTCCGTCCCAGTGGGTATCAACTGCCAGCCTGCGATGGCCTGGGCAACCGGTGCCATCTGTTTTCGGCCCAGTTCTGCCACTTTCCTGCCCGAAAGGCCTTGAAGGGCAGGTGCATTCAGCCAGGTGTGTACCAGCCGCTTTGGCCAATGGGGCAATTGGGCAGCGAACCAGTTGTCGAAGCTGGCCTTTGCACCACTGGTGGCTTTCAGCAGGTCGGCCAGAAACTCCTCGGTGCTGCCCGTTTGACCGCTCAGGTTCAACACGAGGGGCTTTCCAGGGTTCCAGTAAGCGGAGGCCTGCAACACGGCGGGGCCACTCAGGCCGCGATGGGTGAACAACAGATCTTCATCAAACCACGGCGCATCGGCTTCACTGCCCTTGCTGAGCACGGGCAGTGCCACACCAGCCAGTTCCACGAAAGGCTGCCATTCAGCAGCATCAAATGTCAGGGGCACAAGTGCAGGCCGCTGATCTACCAGCGCATGACCAAATTGCTTGGCCAACTTCAAGCCAAAATCGGTGGCACCAATTTTCGGTACCGGCAACCCACCCGTGGCCACCACCAGCCGGGTGGCCAGCAGTTGCCCGGCGGTGGTGGATAGCCGGAAGCGGCTTCCGTCATGCTCAACAGAATTGACGCTGTGCGGCCGGAACCAGTTCACCTTGCCTGCATTGCACTCTGCAGCCAGCATGTCGATGATGTCGTCACTCTTGCGGTCGCAGAACAGCTGCCCCTTGTGCTTTTCATGAAAGGGAATGTTGTGGCGCTTGACCAGGGCGATGAAATCAGCAGGCGTGTAACGGCCAAGAGCCGGGCGGGCAAAACGGGGGTTTTCGGAAATGAAATTGTTTTCCGACACCTCCAGGTTGGTGAAATTACAGCGCCCACCACCACTGATGCGGATTTTCTCGGCCAGCTTTTCACTGTGATCCAGCAGGGCCACCTTGAGCCCACCCTGTCCGGCCTGGGCAGCGCACATCAGGCCGGCTGCGCCAGCACCGATCACGATCACATCAAACTGCTGCATGATCAGGAGCGCTGTTCGGTTCATGGCCTGAAAAACTGCAGACAGACTCCACGGCGGCAAGCTGCCGGGCAAAGCCATGGGGCATTTTTTCAGGATGATTCAGCCAGGTTTCAATCAGGCGGGCGGTTGATTCCGCATCAATGTCCGGATGTGGATCAGGCTGCTCGGTGAACAGGTTTTCAGGTTCTGAAATACACCAGGTGTG
Source organism: Limnobacter sp. (assembly GCA_036275635.1). Lineage (GTDB taxonomy): Bacteria > Pseudomonadota > Gammaproteobacteria > Burkholderiales > Burkholderiaceae_B > Limnobacter. Next base: position 7,723 of record DASUDJ010000346.1, read on the forward strand.
CCCAGCCTTTACACCGTCCATTCGAGGTGCCCTGTAGGGCGCGGCCACCGGCTCGCCTTCATGGCCGCGCAACACCAGCGCAGTGTGGCCGGTGGCACACAGCACTTCGCGCTGCAAATGCCAGAATTCCGGATGGGTGTAGCTGGTCACCAGTATGGAATTTGAAAAGACGCTGGGCACCATCAGTTTCACCAGCGTGTGGGTACAACTGCGCACACCCAGCAATTTGCGGGTCTGCAGCAGGGCTTCAATTCGCGGATACAACTGCGCCATGGGCAGGTACACCGGCGCAACATGTTTCAGGTTTACGGCCGCCCAGTCCAGGTAGGCAAACACCTGCGCACTGGTCACGCGCCCGGTGAAATCATGCGCCAGGCCATGCACCAGCACCGGATAGCCCTGCTGGGCCAGCAAGCCAGCCAGCAGTGGCGTGAAGTTGGGTTTGCGACGGGCCCCGTTGTAGCTGGGAATGACCACCACCGGCTTACCGGTCTGCTGCGAACGCTGGTTCAAATCCTGGAGCCAGGTGGCGGCATGCCGGGTTTCAGATCCATTTCCCGAGGCAGCTTCGGCATCACGGTTTCGCAATTCGCCCGCAATCGGCCAGTTGGCAGCAATGGCGTCCAGGAAGCCGATCAACTCTTCATGGGTTTCACCTTTCACCCGCAGGGCAATCAACACGGCACCGAGTTCGAAATCGGACACTTCACCCTTCAGGATTGCGCTGTAGAGCATGCAGGCCTGCTCGCGGCTCAGACTGCGCGCACCTTCCTTGCCGCGGCCAATTTCCTTGATGAAAGGCGCACAGGAAAAGCCGGCAGTGGGGGGA
>DASUDJ010000347.1:0-4286 GCA_036275635.1 Limnobacter sp.
AGGTTTGAGTCTCTAGCGATTGTCTGCGGCGTGCACCGAGGATACTTGTGGGTGCTGCGCTATCCAGGCATCTTAGGACCCAACCGTGAACAGTTGCTGCAGGAATTCATCAATTGGCCTGACGCTGCTTCCTTTGAAAAAAAGGAGAGGGGAAAGGGTTCCAATCAACGTGACATGGTCGGTTCCCGCCACGCTTTGCATGGTCGATTGGTTTCCTGCTGCCAGCAAGGCCTGGTGCAAGGCTTTGCTGTTGCGCTCTATGCTGACTAGCGTGTCGCTTTCAGGCGAGAGCAACAAAGCCTGGGGAAGGTTGATATTGTTTGCGAACTGGATGGGCTGTGATTGTGGCGGATAGTCAGGATGGTGGAACACAGGCTGGACATCGGTATCCCCGATTGGATAAATATTATAGGCACCTGCCAGTCCAATGAACCCCCTGATGTTGACTTCTGAAGCACCATCTGCCTTTTGCAGCCATCTTGGATCAAGAGCCAACATGGCTGCATTGTAGGCTCCTGCGCTGTGGCCCATGAGAACAAAATGTTCTGCCGGTCTGAGGTGTCTGTACCTTGACTGTGCCAGTTCGGTTTTCAGGTGGACAATGCTTTTCGCGCCATCTTCCAGGAAGTCCGGGTATCTGACTTCTGGATAGAGCCTGTAATTTGCCACAGCGGTAATGTAACCCAGTGACGCAAGGCGTCGACCTACGAATTCATATTCTGATTTGTCGCCGCGGTTCCAACTTCCACCGTAGAAGAAAACCACGACAGGAGTTGATTGCAAGTCATCATGTGGGCTGGTGGGTAAATAAAGATCGTACTTCAGTCGGGGATGCTGGTCGAATTGAATGTCTTTTCGGATTTCTGCTGGATAGATTTTCGACACAGAGTTGACAACCTGCACCGCCGAGCATCCTCCCAGCAAAAAAAGGGGAATTATTTTCAGAGAATGCTTCAGGAATGAGATAACTTTCATGACGTGCTACATTAAACAGGTAAATTGAACTCGCTTCGGATGAGTCGTTATTACTATCACAATTTCAAGGCGGTAACTTCAGGATGGTATCCATTGACCGAAACAAGCCGGTTTGCGTAACCGGAGCATCTGGCTATATTGCGAGCTGGATTGTCAAATATTTGCTCGAGGATGGATTCGTGGTTCATGCCACGGTCAGGGATGCCGCCAAGGTTGATTCAGTGGCTCACTTGAACAAGCTGGCCGAAGGGACGAAAGGCAGTTTGAAATTTTTCAATGCAGATCTTTTGAAGCCCGGCAGTTTTGATGAAGCGGTGAAGGGATGTGAATTGGTGATCCACACAGCCTCGCCTTTTGTTATCAAGGGATTTTCGGATGCACATGAAGCCTTGGTTCGTCCTGCCGTTGAAGGCACTCAGAATGTGCTTGACGCCTGCTGCGGGACGACTTCGGTACGCAGGGTGGTTCTGACCAGTTCAGTCGCATCCATTTATGGTGATGCAGTCGAAATATTGAATGCGCCAGGCGGGGTTTTCACTGAGCAGTTGTGGAATACCAGCAGCAGTGAGAAACATCAGCCTTATTCCTATTCAAAGGTGATGGCGGAACGGAAGGCTTGGGAAATTTGCAAGGGGCAGAACCAATGGGACATGGTTACCATCAATCCCAGCCTTGTGATGGGGCCATCATTAACAACACAGACCCAGTCCACCAGTATTGATGTGATGAGGGATCTGGGCAGCGGAAGGCAGCGCACGGGAGTGCCCATGCTGCAGTTTGGAGTCGTGGATGTTCGTGAAGTGGCGCGAGCCCATATCCTGGCCGGCCTGAGTCCACATGCGAAAGGACGCTACATTGTCAGCGCCCACACTGCCAGCCTGCTGGACATGGCGGACACTTTGCGTGCACGTTTTCCGCAATATCCTTTGCCAACGCGCCAGTTGCCGAAGTTCCTGGTGAAGCTGGTTGCTCCAGTGGCGGCCGGTGTCAGCAGGGAATTCATTGAAAAGAATGTGGGCTATCACCTGAGTCTGGACAACAATCGTTCAATCAAGGATCTTGCTCTGAAATACCGTCCTCTTTCCGAGACTTTGAATGATCATTTTGATCAGATGATTCAAGATGGACTGCTGAAGCGTCGTTGAGCAGCGGCCGCATGTTCCCAGAGGTGAAGTGCCTTCTTGCGCTGGCTTTCCCATCGGTACTGCCCCAGGGTGCCTGTGGCCTGGATTACCCGGTGGCAGGGGATCAGGTAGCCAACTGAATTCCTCGCAATCGCGCTTCCCACTGCGCGGCTGGCAGATGGCTTCCCAATGCAGTTTGCAATCTGCTGATAACTGACCAATTGCCCAGGGGGGATGTGCATCAAGGCCTGCCACACCTGCATTTGAAAGGGGGTGCCCCTCAGGTGCATGACCAACTCGGACGGCGAGTTGGTCTCCACGGAGAAAATTCTCCCCAGGGTTTCAGCAGCCTGTGAGTGATTCTCCTGAAAGCGGGCTTGGGGATACATTTGCTTCAGTGCATCGGCCCAGTGTGCATAGTCGAGACTTGCCGTCTCAAATTCAAGGTTGTTCAATCCCCTTGGACTGAGCCCGACGAATGCCATGCCAAAAGGGGTGTGGCCAGAGCCTATCGTGAAAGTCAGGCCTGAGCCACCGTTCTTGATTTCACCAGGTGTCAAAGCCTCGAATTTCAACATGAGATGATGAATTTTGCTGCTGCTCGGCATTCCTAGGGTGATGGAGGTGTTCAAGATGCTTTCACCTTCAGAAAGCAGTCGTCTGGCGTGATCTTGTTGAAGGCACTGAAAAAGCTGTTTTGGGCTGAGACCGGCCCAGGCTGTGAAAACCCGCTGAAGGTGCGCTGGTGAGACATGGAGCAGGGCTGCCAGGCTTTCAAGGGTCAATTCGGTAGACTGCTGGCTGCTCAGCAGGCGGGCTTGTCTTTCCAGTATGGCAATTGCACGTTCTATCAGCAGGTAGTGTCGATGCTGTTCAGGCAGGTTCATCTGGGCTTGGGTAAATCGGTTGGGTAGGTTTCAGTGTCAGTGTTGAAGCGCGGTTTTGCAATCTGATTCTTGCGCAAATACTGTGCATGGTGCAGAGTGGTGGAGTGAATTTACTCACAAGTTACATTGGAATTTGCAGGTGCTTTTCTATTTCTTGTGGGTATTGTTCGATTTGTGAATCTGAAAGCCGACGGGTTTAGTATGAGGGGTAATGTTTAACCCAAGCCGACCCACGGTTGTGCATATTGAGTAAGAGGCCGGAAAGGCCCTGAGGAGACACGCATGGTCAGATTTCTGCCCAAGAACCCGGTATTGAAGCTTGCTGTTTTGTCTGCCCTGTTGCAGGTACAAAACGGTGCCTTGGCTGCAGGTGCATTTGAGGGACCGGCAGGCATTGAAGGCCGTTGGGCGATGGAAGTGACTGTGGGTGCATCCATGCGCATGCGAGATGCAGATGAGTCGCTGATTTTTATTGGAAACGGCGGTAAGGCTTCCAGTGGTACCGTGGACGATGGCAACCTGAACTACAGGAAAGGCGACGTGTTCAACGCAGTTGCGAAAGCTGTGGGCGAATTGGAGCTGAAAAAGGACAACTATGGCCTGTTTGTGCGCGCCAAGGCATTCTCGGATTTTCACAACCGCAGCAACCAGGTGCCGCATGGATCGGCCAACAATGGTTTCAGGCCGAATGAGCCACTGAACGACAATGGTTTCGATGAAGGCACCAAGTTTGAAGATGCACAGTTTCTTGATGCCTACGCATTTGCAAACTTTGAGCCGCTGGGTAAGCCACTTACCCTGAAAATTGGCAACCAGGTTGTAACCTGGGGAGAGGCCCTGTTTGTGCTGGGCGGCGTGAACCAGTATTCAAATTTTGACTCTGCCGCATTGCGCCGGCCAGGCGCCCAGTTGAAGGAAGTATTTCTGCCCATTCCCCAGATTTCGGCAAACGTCCAGGCCACCGACTCACTCTCACTGGAAGGTTTTGTTCAGTTGAACCACGAGAAAGTGGTGGCTGATGGCTGCGGTACTTTCTTCTCGCAGGCGGATTTGCTGAACTGTAATTTTCAGGGTGCGCCTTTGAATCCCGGCATTCTCAGCACACCTGTCGGGGACATTGATTTCAGTGGCTACAACGACCAGCAGAGCTTCTCTGGTGGTGGAACAATTACGGCGGGTGGTGTTCCGATTGATACAACCCTGTTTTCTGGTCTGGGTCCCTTGACCGGCTTGCTGGGTGGTATCACCGGATTGCCAGCAGACCTCAGCAGCCTGAACTTCCGCATGGCGCAGCTGGCTG
>DASUDJ010000348.1:0-5306 GCA_036275635.1 Limnobacter sp.
GACCTGGTGCACATTCCTGAGGAAATTGACCTCACGGTGCGTGCATGTCGCGCCTTTTACCAGCATGCCAGCCTGTGTTCCACCTTCCGGGTGCGCATTCGGGTGAACAAGAACACGCCGGAGCAGGCGGGCCTGGGTGGGGGCAGCAGCAATGCAGCCACCGTGCTGCGACTGCTGCAGCAACATCATGGTTACCCACTGACCAAGGCAGAAATGTCCTGCATCGCGCTGTCGCTGGGTGCGGACGTACCTTTTTTCCTGCAGGACCAATGCGCATTCGTGGAGGGAATTGGCGAAAACCTGACGCCAATTCACGACATTTCAGGCCACTTGCTGGTCTACAAACCCCCTGTTTCATGCCCCACCGGCAAAATTTTTAACGATTCGGAATTGACACGCAACGCTTCTGACGTCAAAATAGCGGTCTTCGATTCGGTCAGCCGAGCCGATGGTGGTTTGATGCCCTTCTTGAAGGCTCACACGCAGAACGCATTGCAAACTGTCGTGGCCCGCATGTTTCCCCAGTGGGAACAGTTCTACAGCGAATTTTCACGCTGTGTTGCAGGCTCAAACCCCCAACTGGTTCGAATGTCAGGTTCCGGCTCAGCCATGTTTGCTGTGTTTGCTAGCCCAAGCCAGCTCAGCAGTGCAGTGGCAGCAGTTGCTGAAGCGCCTGAATTAAAGGCTGGTTGCTGGTTTGAATGCCAGATCAGGCAGGGCCAAACAGGGCTCGCTTGAATCGAGAGAGTTTTTAGGGGAGTCGCCAAGTTGGTTAAGGCACCGGATTTTGATTCCGGCATGCGAGGGTTCGAGTCCTTCCTCCCCTGCCAAAACCAAAGGGCCAGCCATCGGTTGGCCCTTTTTTTATGTCGCCAACGCACACGTCAAGCCCCGGGGTAATCAATGGCAACCGACAGCAGTCTCATGATCTTCACTGGCAATGCCAATCCTGCATTGGCCGAGTCAGTGGCCAAGCAGCTGAACATTCCACTGGGCAAAGCCACTGTGGGCCGCTTCTCTGATGGAGAAGTGATGGTCGAGATCAACGAGAACGTGCGCGGAAAAGATGTATTCGTGCTGCAGTCCACCTGCGCCCCCACGAATGACAACCTGATGGAAATGATGGTCATGATTGATGCGCTGAAGCGCGCATCCGCTGGCCGCATCACCGCTGCAATTCCCTACTTTGGCTATGCCCGCCAGGACCGCCGGGTGCGCTCCTCCCGCGTGGCCATCACTGCCAAGGTGGTTGCCAACATGCTGCAGGTGGTGGGTGTAGACCGCGTCCTGACCATGGACCTGCATGCAGACCAAATCCAGGGCTTCTTCGACATTCCGGTGGACAACATCTATGCATCGCCTGTGTTGCTGGGCGACGTCTGGAAGCAGAACCTGGACAACCTGATGGTGGTGTCCCCCGACGTGGGTGGCGTGGTACGCGCACGTGCGCTGGCCAAGCGCCTGAACTGCGACCTGGCCATTATTGACAAGCGTCGTCCCCGTGCCAACGTGGCCGAAGTGATGAACATCATCGGCGATGTGAAAGACCGCACCTGCGTGATCATGGATGACATGGTCGACACGGCCAACACCCTGTGCAAGGCAGCCGCTGCGTTGAAAGCCAATGGCGCAAAGAAAGTCGTGGCCTACTGTACCCACCCTGTGCTGTCCGGCGGTGCAATCCAGCGCGTGGAAGAGTCCGACCTGGATGAACTGGTGGTGACCGACACCATCCCATTGTCCGAAGAAGCCAACAACAGCAAGACCATCCGCGTATTGAGCGTGGATGAACTGCTGGCTGAAACCATTCGCCGCATTGTGCGTTCCGATTCAGTCAGCTCGCTGTTCATCGACTGACAAACAGGCTGAAGCAGTTTTTAGGGCTTTTTTGCGGCCGCCCTGAAGTGCCGCATCACTTGGTTTCACTGGTCGCGGTGAAATCAGATTTGGAGATTGAACATGAAAGTAGTTGCTACATCCCGCACTGAGCAGGGTTCCGGAGCGAGCCGCCGCCTGCGTCGTGCAGGCCAGGTACCTGGCATTGTTTACGGCGGCAATCAGGAAGCCCAGGCTGTGTCCATCGAGCACAACCCCCTGTGGCACGCCATCCAGAAGGAAAAATTCCACTCCAGTATCCTGGACCTGGAAATTGACGGCAAGGCTGAGAAAGTGTTGTTGCGTGACTACCAGTCACACCCCTACAAGCCACAGTTGCTGCACATCGACTTCCAGCGCATTGATGCCAACCAGAAGATCCACATGAGCGTGCCACTGCACTACTCCGGTCACCTGGAAAGCCCAGCCGTGAAGCTGTATTCCGGCCAGGTTACTTTCGTTGCAAACCAGATCGAGATTGAATGTCTGCCAGCCGACCTGCCAGAATTCATCGCCGTGGATTGCTCCGTGCTGGATGTAACCAAGCGCTCCATCCACGTAACCGACCTGCAACTGCCAGCTGGCGTCAGCATTCCTGACCACGGCCAGCAAGACCTTTCACTGGTCACAGTGAAGATCAAGGCAGGCGCCGCAAAGGGTGACGAGTAAGCTTGATTCTGATGTGCAGCGGGTGAAACGGCTGCACACCATGGCTACCTTCTGAAAAAGCCGCTGCACTTCGGTACAGCGGCTTTTTTTATGGGCACAATAATGGCTCTTCACTCCTCACAGGCTTCAAGGCTGAATTGAACAATCCGCACGACTTCCAGGAGCTGCCCTTGGGCGATCAGATTCGCCATGTACTGAAGCAGATGCCTCCCGACCAGGTCAGCCTGGGACAGATTCTTGACCTGGTGGGGCGTGATGGCATGCTGCTGCTGGTTGCCTTTCTTACGCTTGTGTTCATGGTGCCTGTGTCCATTCCGGGCGTCAGCACTGTATTCGGCGGCGCAATACTGCTGATTGGCGTCAGTCGCCTGCTTGGGCGCACCCTGTGGGTTCCAGGCAAGGTGAAGGATCGCCCGCTTCCGGCTGACAAAATTCGCAGCGCACTGGAAAAAGGCCTGGTGTGGATTCCCCGACTGGAGAAAATCAGCCGATCCAACCGCATGGCCAGCCTGACTCAAGGGCGCATCATGTGCTTCATCAATGATTCAGCACTCATCCTGGGGGCAGTGCTGTTGATGGCTCCCTTCGGTTTCATTCCATTCAGCAACACGGTACCCGGTGTGGCCCTGCTGTTCCTGGCCGTGGGCCTGATTCAGCGTGACGGCGCAGCAGTGCTCCTGGGCCACCTGGCGAATATTGCCTCCATCGTGTACTTCAGTGTGCTGATTGGCGGCGGCGGAATGATGCTGCAGAACCTGCTGCAAAAGTAACAGCGCTTCGCCAGGGGCCTGGGCAGGAAGCCCGGCAGCGGCTGAACAGCCCTTCACCAAGCGCCGGTTACACAGGCACCTGGGTCTTGTCGATGACCCGGCGAAGCACAAAACTGCTGTGCACCCCGGTCACCCCCTTGATGCGGGTAATCCGGTTCAGCAACAGGTTCTGATAGCCATCCATGTCAGCCACAATCACTTTCAGCTGGTAATCCGCCTGCTGGCCGGTGATCAGCAGGCACTCCAGCACTTCCGGAATGGCAAAAACCGACTCTTCAAAACTGGCAAAGCGCTCCGGCGTGTGCTGGTCCATTGAAATGTAAATCAGGGCCATCAGGCTGTAACCCAGCTTTTTTGCATCCACCAGTGCGCGGTAACCGGTAATCAGTCCCGCATCTTCCAACGCCTTTACCCGTCGCAGGCAAGGGGACGGCGACAGGCCAATTTGATCAGCCAGTTCCTGGTTGCTGATCCTTCCATTGGCCTGCAACAGTTCAAGAATGCGCCGATCATAGCGGTCGAGTTGCTCTGAATGCATATTCATTCCATTAGTTAAATTTTTAACGCAATATTCTGCCAATAATCTATTTTAACTAGGCAACAAACGCAATCAAATTTCAGCGCGCAAGGCCTACACTGGGACCATCACTCACAAATTTCAGGGCCCAGGGAGGCCATGCTCATGATGTTGAATAACCCCGCCACAAAATACCGCCCCGCCTACAAAGTGGACTTGCCCGACAGGACCTGGCCCAACAAGGCCATCGACAAGGCGCCAACCTGGTTAAGCACCGATTTGCGCGATGGCAACCAGGCGATTTTTGAACCCATGAGCGTGGCCACCAAGCTGGACTTCTTCAAGGAACTGGTGCGGATTGGTTTCAAGGAAATCGAAGTGGGTTTTCCGGCCGCATCCCAAATTGATTTCGACGTGGTTCGGCACTTGATTGAACACAATCAGATTCCGGCAGATGTCACCCCCATGGTCATGACCCAGGCTCGTGATGATCTTATCGAGCGAACAGTGGAATCGGTGATGGGTGCCAAAAGTGCCATCATCCACATCTACAACTCCACCGCACCGGTGTGGAGGAATACGGTGTTCCGCATGACTGTGCCTGAAGTCATCGACATGGTTCGCCAGCGTGTACAGAAAGTGAAAGACCTCACCGATGCGCATCCGGAAACCGAGTGGGTTCTGCAATACTCGCCCGAGTGCTTCAACATGACCGAACTGGATGTGGCGCTGAAGGCCTGCAACACCGCGATTGAAACCTGGAATGCCGGCCCGGGGAGGAAGATCATCATCAACCTGCCCACCACCGTGGAGTGGAGCACACCCAATGTATTTGCAGACCAGATTGAATGGATGGACAGGCACTTGGCACGCCGTGAACATGTGGTGTTGTCGGTACACCCGCACAATGACCGCGGAACCGGTGTGGCCACGGCTGAACTGGCCATGATGGCAGGCGCACAGCGGGTGGAAGGTTGCCTGTTTGGCAATGGCGAACGCTGCGGCAATGTGGACATCGTCACCCTGGCCCTGAACATGTACACACAGGGTGTGCACCCCGGGCTGGATTTTTCCGACATCAATGGCGTGGCCCGGGTGGTGGAAAGCTGCACCCAACTGCCGATTCACCCGCGTCACCCTTATGTTGGCGATTTGGTATACACCGCATTTTCAGGCTCACACCAGGATGCGATCAAGAAGGGTTTTGATATTCAGAAACCCGATGGAATCTGGGAAGTGCCCTACCTGCCAATCGACCCGGTGGATGTGGGCCGCACCTATGACAGCGTGATCCGGGTGAACAGCCAGTCCGGCAAGGGCGGCATTGCCTACATACTGGAACGCGAGCATGGGGTGGTGATGCCGCGCCGCATGCAGGTGGAGTTTTCAGCGGTGGTGCAGAAGGTCAGTGACAGCACGGCAGCCGAAATGACTGCACCCGCCCTGTGGGCCCTGTTTGAAAAAACCTATCTGCA
>DASUDJ010000349.1:0-2460 GCA_036275635.1 Limnobacter sp.
ACCCGGTGCATCAAAGGCATCGTGAAAAGCTGATTGCGGAATACCGTGACAACAGGGTGATCGTGCTACCCCAGAGCATTTATTTCGAAAGCCAGGAAGCTTTCAGGGAGTGCGCCGCGATCATGAAAAACCATCCTGACCTGCACATCCTGGTTCGTGATGAAATGTCATTCAACAGCGCAAGGGAGATGACTGCTCACTGCTACCTGATGCCGGACATGGCTCACCAGTTGTATTCTTCTGCAGTGCGCCCCGAGCCCCGGGGGAAGCGTCTGCTGTTCAAGCGCCTGGACCGCGAGGCCAGTTCCGACAGGATCGACCTGAAATACCACACCAAGACTGATTGGGATTTACTGATTGCAGAACAGATGGAAACCATCAGTTTTTTCAGGCGGCAACTGGAGCGTTTCAGCAAATTCAACCTTGACTGGCTGGTAATGCGCCTGTGGCTGGTGTACAAGGACAGCCTGATTTCAAAGGCTGAGCGGTTATTCCTGCGGCATGATTTCGTGATCACCGACCGGTTGCATGGTCACATCCTGGCCTCACTGCTGAACACCCGGAACTGCGTACTTGACAACAGCTACGGAAAGAATTCCGGCTATGTGAAAGCCTGGACCCTGCCCAGCCCCATGGTTTCCCTGAATAGCCAATAAGTCCCTGACTGGTTAAGCTGGCACTGCCATCAACAACACAGGCCTTCTGCAACACCTGCCCAGCAATAGCACAGGCAGGAATTTTGCATGTCTGTGTGCAATGCCACCTTTTCCTGATTCATGAACCTGAAACGCTATTTGCTGGTACGCATGGTCACATTGGGCCTGCTGTGCTGGGTGCTGATTTCCGCCTATGTGGTGCTGCGCACGGCCAGCGAAATGAGCCAGGCGCTGGCCAGTGATGCAGGCCGCCTGCATGAAATGGTCGAGTACTCCATGTACAAGCGCCAGATCAACCCGGAGATAGAGGGTTCGCCCGTGCTGGTGGGTAGCCAGTATGGCCTTCTGCTGGCCCCGTACTGCATTCGTTACGAGGGCTGGAATGGGCAGGTGCGGCAGGAAGGTTGCGACAACATGCCCAGCCACCCGGTAAAGGCCACTCTGCTGGGGTTGCTGGGTGTGAATGTGCAGCCCGAGCCCAGGCCAGTGGGCCTGTGGGGGCAACCTTTCGGAGAGCTGTACATCCTGGCCGACCCGGAACTGGCGTTGACCAAGTTCTGGCACACCCTGCGGGACCTGCTCCTGCTCAGCACCCTGATCATTACAAGCCTTGCAACCTTGACTTATGTTGTAATCCATCGCGCACTGCAGCCTGCCACCACCCTGGTGCAGAAAATTGACTCGATTGCCATCTCCGAGGACAGTCCTCCGCCCCAGCAGATTCCTGATGTGGAACCGCGCGAGTTTGGCCGCATCGCACAGGGTGTGAACCGCCTGAATGAGCGCCTGTGGCGCTTGACCCAAAGCCGGCGCAAGCTGATGATGAAGCTGCTGGATGTCCAGGAGGAAGAGCGCCGGGAACTGGCCCACCTGGTGCATGCGGACCTGGGGCAGTCCCTGAGCCTGATTGCAGTGAATTGTGCCCAGTTGCGCAAGCAGTTGAAGGATGCTGAACCAGGCGTGCAGGACAAGCTGGAGGAAATTGACCTGCAGATTGAAAGTGCATTCGAGCGCATGCGGGCCGTGCTGGTGAACAAGTGCCCACCCGTACTCGAGGGGGCAGACCTTGGCATGGCCATCCATGACCTGTGTATCCAGTGGGAAATCCATTCAGGTGGCGGATGGGCAGTCAGCCTGGACCTGGATACAGGGGCGCTTCACCTGCTGGACAAGGACCGCGCCCTGTGTGTTTACCGCAGCATCGAGGAAAGCCTTGTCAATGCACGTCGGCATGGTTCGGATGCAAAGCCGGTGAGGGTCAGCTTCACCCGGCAGGGCAGCATGCTGGTGCTGTCAGTCGAGAACAGCCTGCGGAAACAGGCCGGGGAGGCGCATGCAAGCAGCGGCATGGGATTGAACCTGCTGGCTGAGCGGGTGCGAGTGCATGGCGGTATATTCCAGGTGCAACAGGACCAGGCCAGTTTCAAGGTAACAGCCAGTTTTGACGTGAAGGAATGATGATGCGAAACCTGCAGCCAGATATCCTGCTCGTGGATGATCATGCCGTGGTGAGGGCTGGCTACCGCCACCTGCTGGAGACTCAGGGAGGCTTCAGCCAGGTGCGGGAAGCGGAGAATGCGCAGGACGCCTATGCCGCCTGCCAGCAGCACCTGCCACAGTTGATCATCTGTGACATCAGCATGCCCGAACCCGTGGGCCTCGGCCTTGTGCAACGGGTACTTGCGCGCTGGCCGCAGGTGAAAATGCTGATGTTCACCATGCACAATTCAATTGAACTGGCACGAGCCTGCATGGATGCAGGTGCCAAGGGTTATGTGACCAAGAGTAGCCGGCCCGAGGTGTT
>DASUDJ010000350.1:0-2134 GCA_036275635.1 Limnobacter sp.
TGCCCCTCCCAACGGTGGGCAAAGGCTTTCAGGCTACCCTCGCGAAGGTTCTCCCGGTACACCCGCATTTCGTGAATCATCTTGGGCGTGTTGCGGTACACGCACAGCGAAGTGGACACCACCAGGAAGGCCATCACGGCAATGAACCAGGGAGCGTTGTAAATGCGGAACAGGCCCATGGGCTCAAAGAAGGAGGCCCAGAAAGGTCCAAACTGGTTGACGTAATTCACCCAAGGATCGGACTGCCCCACCACGGTGCCAATTGCAGAGGCAATGCAGATCAGCGTCAACAGGCTGATTGCAAAGCGCATGGACCCCAGCAACTCCATCAGGCTGGCCCAGGCAGTCTGTCCACCCGTTCTTTGCGGGCTGATATTGTTGGCGATGTCCCCTGAACTACTCACTTGCTTCCCCGTTCCTGAATCTAGGCTGTAACCCGAAAAAAAAGGGGCTAACCTTTAGCCCCTTTTTGACCGGCAAGCGCGTCAAATGTTCAACGCAAACCTGCAATGTAATCCGACACGGCTTTCATTTCCTTGTCCGACATCTTTGCGGCAATCACGCTCATCTGCTCGCTGTTGTTGCGTACACCATCCCTGAAGGCAACCAACTGGCTTTCAGTGTACTGCGCATGCTGACCACCCAGGCGCGGATACTGGGCGGGAATGCCTGCGCCATTCGGGCTGTGGCAGCCTGCACAGGCTGGAATCTTTTTCTCGGCAATTCCACCGCGGTAGATTTTCTCGCCCAGTGCCAAGGTGTCCTTGTTCTTGGCCGCGCTCAGGGTCTGCTTCTGGCTGGCCAGGTAGGCTGACACGTTTTTCATGTCCGCATCGGACAGCATGGCGGCAAAGCCGGCCATGATTGCATTCTCACGCAGAGGCTTTTCGCCTTCCTTGGCTGGCTTGAAATTGGTCAACTGCTTGTACAGGTATTCGGCATGCTGGCCTGCAATTTTCGGATAAATCGGGGCAGAGGCATTGCCGTCCGCGCCGTGGCAGGCTGCGCACTGCTGCATGATTTCCTTGCCCTTGGCAAGATCTGGCTTGAACACTTCAACAGGGCCGGCCGCCTGGACCATTGACATTGAAAACATCAAAGCGGCAAACAGAGAACCAGTTTTTAGCATTATCGGCTTGTTCATCGTGGTCAAACCCATCAAGAATTAATAAGGCACCCGAAAATCATTGCATGCATCTTCCCTGCAGGCGCAGGAGGTGAAGCAAAGTTTTCACAAACCCTAGATTATAAACACTCAAGTACCTGTCTTGCATCTAAAATGTGAGCATGACAATCAATTTCCACAACACCCATTTTGAAATTTCCGCCTCCCGGATGGTTGAATGCCCGGGCGCCAGTGTTCCTGAAATCGTATTCGCCGGCCGCTCCAATGCGGGCAAATCCACCGCAATCAACACCCTGTGCAAACAGCGGCAGCTGGCCTTCGCCAGCAAGATGCCTGGTCGCACCCAGTTGCTGAACTTTTTTCATGTAATCGAACAGGCCGAGCCAATCGCACGCCTGGTCGACCTGCCCGGTTATGGCTTTGCGCAGCTTGCACAAAGCAGCCAGAGCGCCTGGGACAGGGAGTTGGGCAGTTACCTGGCCGACCGGCCCAGCCTGGTGGGCTGCGTGCTGATCGTGGACTGCCGCCGGGGGCTGCTTGACCTTGACCATGCACTCATCAAGTGGGTGGCTCACCGCCAATTGCCGGTGCACATCATGCTGTCGAAATGTGACAAGTTCAACCGGCAGGAACAGGTGCTGGCCCTGCGTGCAGCCAACAAGGCCCTTGAACCCTACCGTGTAAACGGCCATGAACTCTCTGTACAGCTGTGGTCTGCCCTGAAAAAGACCGGCATGGCAGAACTGGAAAAGCAGTTGTCGGACTGGGTGCGCCCACCAGTCACCGACAGCACACCTGCAGCCGAACAATCCAACTGATTCACCGGACACACTCATGACCCAGCATCTTTACCACCGCCCCCGCCGCCTGCGCAGAACGGACGCCCTGCGGCGCCTGGTGTGCGAGCACAGCCTGTCATCCTCCGATTTCATCTATCCGGTTTTCCTGATTCCTGGTGAAGGCCAGCGGCAGGCAGTGGCTTCCATGCCCGGCGTGGAACGCCTGTCG
>DASUDJ010000351.1:0-5595 GCA_036275635.1 Limnobacter sp.
TGTTGGCCTGGAACAATGTTCTTGAATTCTGCAGCTTGGCCACTTCGAGAATCTGGTCATTCTTGCCAATGCTGAAAGGATTGGTGGCCGTGGGTGCAGAAGCTGTCGCCACATCGGCTGGGCTGCTGATTGCAGTGCGCATGTTCAATGCGGCATCACGAACGGGCATCAGTATGAAACGGTCGCCCTCCTGGGGTGTTGCATTGTCCAGCGTGAAGCTGAGCAAGGGCTGGTTTGTACTGTCGCGAATTTCATAATAGTCACCGCCGGGGTCCGTCACCAGGGTAGCAGGCAAAAATGCGCCCCCCGAACCAGCCTCGCGATAGCGCGGCTGCCCACCCACGATTTGTACTTCATATTCAACTGAACTCAGCCGGGCCAGGTTCAGGCTGCGCATGGATATTTCGGTGGGGTTGCTGGTGCTGTTGTTCACATTCGGCACCACCCGTGACACATCTTCCACGAAGCTTCCGCTGCTGCCAAAACTGAACAGGGGCTTGTTGGTGGTCAGGTTGCCATCCAGGTCTGCACCGGCGGTTTGAAGGTTGTTCACTGTTTCGCCAATACGGGCGGCCAGCAGGCCGATCGTGTTCTGGTATTCGGTCAGCTCGTTCTCGCGGAAGCTGAGAAACCCGGCCAAGGCACCCTGCCCCAGGCTGGCGGAATCAAAAGCCATCAGCCGAGGCTGGCCATTGATGGTGGTGGTCATTCCAACCAGCAGGTTCTTCGGATCCTGCGGATCAATCTGGGTTTCTACCTTGAACTGGGTCGTGCCCACCACCAGCGACTGGCCATTGCCCAGAAACAGGTTGGTGGAGCCGTCCGCCATGTTTACCCGGGTCACCTGCACCTGTTCGGCAACCTGCAGGATCAACCGGTCACGCTGGTCCATCAGGTCATTGGGTGGACCGCCATTCGAAGTCTGGTTCAGCGCAGTCACAATCTGGTTGTTCAGCTTGGCAATCTGCGCAGTGGCATTGTTCAACTGCTCCACCGTGTCGCGTACTTTCAGGTTGGTGGCATTGCGAAGCTCATCCATCACGGTGTCAATGCCGTTGAAGCGCGAACTCAGGGTTTCTGCAGACGACAGGTAATTCTGCCTTGCTGCAAGGTCAGCCGGGTTGGTTGACAGGGTTTGTGCAGAGGCAAAGAAAATGCTGAGTGCGCTGGAAAGTCCGGATGACTCATCCGCAATCATCGCGTCAACGCGCGCAATCTGCTGGGCCTTGGCGGAAAAGAAGGCTGCATCCGACGTGGCCTTTTGTTCCTGGGCATTGATGAAGTCAGAGTACACCCGCTGAACAGAGGCAATATCAACCCCCTGGCCGATGTACCCAATGTCACTGCCTGTGGAGGGGCGCGCCTGCTGGATCACCTGCTGGCGGTTGAAACCCACTGTGTTGCTGTTTGCAATGTTGTTGGAGGTAGCGGACAGACCCGCCCTTGCCGCATTCAAGCCGCTGAGCGCAATTCCATAGACCGAGTTCGCCATGATTCAGGATCCTTTTGTGTCTTGAACGAGTTAACGGTCGGTTTTCGGGAAAGTTAAGGACATGTCTTTTTTCACCTGGCCTGGAGGAAACACGGTTTGCTCACCTCCCACGCCAGCACCTGCTTTCAACTGCCTTGCAATTTCGCCGGCCAGGCCCAGGCCCTTGCCGGAAAGTTTCTGCACCAGCTCCTGGTCGTACATGCCCTGGTAGGTCTTCGTACTGGAATCCGTAAACAGCCCGCCTTCGGGCGTGGCGTCGCGCATGCTTTTCAATGCCATCTGCAGGAATATCGACTCGAACTGCACTGCCACCTTGTCGATTGCTGCATTG
The DNA here is from genome assembly GCA_036275635.1 of Limnobacter sp. Taxonomy (GTDB): domain Bacteria; phylum Pseudomonadota; class Gammaproteobacteria; order Burkholderiales; family Burkholderiaceae_B; genus Limnobacter. The sequence goes on from DASUDJ010000351.1 coordinate 1,824, forward strand.
AATTCTTCCGATCCGCGCTCGGCCCGTGCACCCCGTTTCAGGCCTTCCAGGCTGCGGGAATCCATGGACAGCATCTGTTGCATATCGGCTGGCTTGTTCGACAGTGGGCTCATGATCAGATCACCTCAAGTTCGGCTTTCAAGCTGCCGGCCGCCTGCATGGCCTGCAGGATGGAAATCAGATCGCTTGGGGTGGCACCCAGTGTATTCAGGGCCTTCACCACGTCCGACAACTGGGCAGCACCCTTGAGTTCAATCAGCTCGCCACCCGATTCAGATATCTGGATGTCGGCCTGCTCAGCCACCACCGTTTGCCCCTGGGAAAACGGCGCAGGCTGGGAAATGACCGGTGATGAAGTAATTTTCACGGTCAGGTTGCCGTGGGATATTGCGCAGTTCTCAAGCATCACCGACTGGTTCATGACTACCGAACCGGTGCGTGCATTCACGATCACCTTGGCACTTCCAATTGCCTTGTTGATGCTGAGTTCCTGGATTTTCGACAGGAATGCAACCCGGTCATTCGGGTTGGAAGGCGCACGCACGCGGATGGTGCGGCCATCCAGTGCATTGGCCACATTCGGACCCATGGTGTTGTTGATGGCTTCCGCCACGCGGATCGCATTGGAAAAGTCAGTGGAAGTCAGCTCAAGCTGCAGGGTTTCACCCAGCAGGAATGGCGTGGCCACTTCACGCTCAACCAGCGCACCGGCTGGAATTCTGCCAGCTGACAAGTGGTTGATCACGGTTTTCGATCCACCTGCAGATGCACCTGCTCCACCCACGATCAACTGGCCCTGCGCCAGTGCATACACCTGGCCATCAGCGCCTTTCAAAGGGGTCATCAGCAGCATGCCGCCGCGCAGGCTTTTTGCATTGCCAATCGAGGAAACCGTGACATCGATTGCCTGGCCGGGCTGTGCAAAGGCTGGCAGGTTGGCAGTCACCATGACGGAGGCCACATTCTTCAGCTGAAGGTTGGCGCCAGGCGGCAAGGTAATGCCTGATTGCTGCAACATGGACACAATGCTCTGGCTGGTGAACGGGGTCTGGGTGGTTTGGTCACCTGTGCCATCCAGGCCAATCACGATTCCGTAGCCGTAAATCGGGTTGGAACGCACGCCGGAAACTGTCACAAGGTCGCGGATCCGGGTCTGTGCCTCTGCATTGCCGCCCACGAACAATACCGCTGCTGCAGTCAGCAGCAATACACTGGCCCTGATCAGCCGGTCTTTCAGTTGATCTTTCGAAATGAATAAGGAAATGTTTTTCATGTCATGTTCCTGCTCAGAAAGGCAGCACGGTCAGGAAAAAGCGGCTCAGCCAGCCCATGGCCGTGGCTGAGTCAAGCGCACCCTTGCCTCGGTATTCAATTCGCGCATCCGCCACCTTGGTGCTGGGCACCACATTGCCGGGCAATATGGTGATCGGGTTCACCACGCCGCTGAATTTCAGGTATTCCACGTCCCGGTTGGTGCCAATCTGCTTCTCACCCACCACCTGCAAATTGCCATTGGGCAACACGCCCGCCACGCTGACGGTGATGGTGCCAGTCAGGTTGTTGGCTGCCTTGCTTTCCCCCTGGCCGGAAAAATCCTTTTCACTGCTGGCACTGGCATTCAATGCCCTCAGGTCGCGGTTGCCGAAGAAGCCCTGGATCAGCGGTACCTCAATGCTGGCAGAGTCGCTGCGGGATGCATTCATCGAGTTGGTCTGGGCCGCATTGATCTGCTCCAGGATTTGAATGGTCAGCGTGTCGCCGACAAAACGGGCGCGCTGGTCTTCAAACAGGGGGCGATAAGTGGCTGCGCTGTACAGGCTGCCGGTGGGCACTGCCATGGCCACCTGGGCTGACTGCGGCGGGGCCTGGCGCACAGTGGTTTGCTCGGGCATGTCGACTTTCGGTGCGAAAGTGGAACATGCCCCTAAAGTTATCGATATTGCTGCCGTTATACCGATCAGAACCAGTCTTTTCATGAATTGCACTCCATCAGAACACAACCAGTGTGCCCAATGATTCAGAAATCAAAGCTGCGATAAGCGCTGTAACATCTGGTCAGATGTAGAGATTGCCTTGGAGTTGATTTCGTAGGCACGCTGTGCCTGGATCAAACCCACCAGTTCCTCCACCACATTCACGTTGGACGTTTCAACAAAGCCCTGTGAAATGAAGCCCACACCATTGGTACCCGCCACCGCCTGGGTGGGCGCACCGGATGCAGCTGTTTCCGAATACAGGTTCTGCCCCATGCTGAACAGGCCAGCCGGGTTCACGAAGCTGGCCAACTGGATCTGCCCCAGTTCCTGGGGTTGTACCTGGCCCTGCACGACGGCAGACACCACGCCGCTTTGGGAAATTGAAATTTCCTGGATGCCTGCTGGAATAGTGACTGGGCCCAGCACCGGATAACCGTTGGAAGTCACCAGCGTGCCGTTTGCATCAATCTGTATGCTGCCGTCACGGGTGTAGGCTGTGGTGCCATCCGGCATCTGCACCTGGAAAAAGCCCTGGCCATTGATGGCCACATCCAGGGTGTTGCCGGTTTGCTGCAGGTTGCCCTGCGCAAAATTGCGCACAGTGGACACGGGCTTCACACCGGTACCAATCTGCAGGCCGGAAGGCACCTGGGTTTGCTCGGTGGTTTGTGCACCGGGCTGGCGAAGCGTTTGATAGAGAAGATCCTCAAACACCGCGCGCGAACGCTTGAAGCCATTGGTGGCCGTATTGGCCAGGTTGTTCGAAATCACATCCAGCTGGGTTTGCTGGGCATCCAGGCCTGTCTTGGCAATCCACAAAGAACGCATCATGATTGGGTTTCTCCTTAATTCATGCCAAACAGGCTGTTGGCGGCCTGGCCGTTTTCCTTGGCTGTGCTGATCATCTTCATCTGGGTTTCATACTGGCGGGCTGCGGTGATCATCTGCACCATCATGTCCACTGCATTCACATTGCTGCTCTCGATGAAGCCACCCGCAATCCGGACTGCGGGATCTGCCTCTGCCGGGTCGCCACCTGCGGCACGGAACAGGCCATCATCCCCGCGGCTGATTTCGCCCTGGGGAATATTCACCAGTTTCAGTTTTCCGAGTTGAACCACGTTGGTGTCGCCCGCCAATGGAATGGCAGACACAGAACCATCGGTTTCAAATGACAGGCGATGATCAGGCGGTACATTGATGGGGCCATTGGTGCCAATGACGGAATAGCCTTCCTGGGTCACCAGGTTGCCGGTGCCGTCCAGCTGGAATGAACCATTGCGGGTGTAGGCCTCCTTGCCTTTTGCATCATTCACGGCAAACCAGCCTTCACCCTGGATGGCCACATCCAGTTCCCGCCCGGTGGACTGCACCTGCCCGGGCGTGGTGTCGAAGCCCACGCTGGTTTCCACTGCAAAGCTGCGGGAACCGCTGCCCTCGCCGGTGACCGGTGCACTCTGGAAAGCCATCAACTGCTGCCGAAAACCTGGCGTGTTCACGTTGGCCAGGTTGTTGGCAATGTTCTCCTGCCTTGACATCGTGCCCTTGGCAGCCTGGGCAGCCAGGAAAATCAGTTTGTCCATTTGGTTCTGTCCCGCGTCAGTTCAACCTGACTTCAATTAACGAAGGTTGGTGATGGTCTGGAAAATCGAATCCTGCGTCTTGATGGTCTGCGAGTTGGCCTGGTACACGCGCTGTGCAGAAATCATGGCGACCAACTCCGCAGTCAGGTCGATATTCGACTCTTCAAGCGCCCCCGACTGAATCACACCAAAAGCCGTGTCTTCACTCAGGGA
>DASUDJ010000352.1:0-4133 GCA_036275635.1 Limnobacter sp.
AGGGCGTATGCCGCAGCATCCAGGCCAGATTGGTTCTTCAGTGCAGGATTTGCACCCATTTTAAGCAGCAGGCGCGCAGTCTGTTCCCTGCCCTGCCTGGCCGCCATCATCAGGGGCGTGGTGTCATTGGGTGACAACACATCCACCCTGCCGCCTGCTTTCAGCAGGATTTCGACCGAGCGGCTTGAACCCGATGCGGCTGCATTGTGAAGTGCAGTCCATTGACCGTTCCCGCCCTGCTTCGCCCCTTTGGCCACCAAGGCTGAAACCCATTCAGGCCTGTCCAGTGCACTGGCCACCATCAAGGGGCTTTCACCCCGGGGATCAAGCTGGTTGGGATTCAAGCCGGGACTGCGAAGCAGTACTGCAACCGCCCTTGGTGAGTCCTGCAGCATGGCCACGGTGATTGCAGGAAACCCTTTTTCATCCGTGCTGTTGGCGTCCATGCCCTTGAGCAGCAGGTTTTTCAACCTGTGTTCATCATCAAACCGGATTGCCTTGAAAAAATCTTCGAAAGCCCCGGCCAAGGCCATTTTCGACCGGGTTGACATCAAGGCAAGGCCTAGAAAAGCCAGCGCATTCCTGCGGTTCAAGCTGTTGCCCTTTCGCTATTGAGCCGGAAAAGGCGGTCAAAATTCGCCGACGTCTGCAGGCCGATGTCCTCGGTCGTCACGCCTTTCTCAACGGCAATGACCTTGGCCACGTGAGGCACAAAGCTGGGTTCATTGGTTTTGCCCCGGTAAGGCACTGGCGCAAGGTAAGGTGAATCTGTCTCGATCAGGATACGGTCAATCGGAGCAAAACGAGCCACTTCGCGCAAGTCGGCTGCATTCTTGAAACTGACAATGCCTGAAAAAGACAGGTACATGCCCATGTCGAGCGCTTTGCGGGCGAACTCAAGGCTTTCAGTAAAACAGTGTATTACACCGCCGCAACCCTGTACATTTTCCTCATTCAGGATCCTGAGGGTGTCTTCACCTGCTGCACGGGTGTGCACAATCACGGGCTTACCGCATGAGTTTGCAGCCTGAAGGTGGGTGCGAAACCGATTTCGCTGCCATTCAAGGTCGCCTTTCAGGCGGAAATAATCCAGGCCGGTCTCACCGATCCCGATTACCTTTGGATGACTCGCCAGCTCCAGCAGCTTGTCAACGGTCGGTTCAGTAATGTCCTCATAGTCAGGATGAACTCCGGCAGTAGCCCACAGGTGGTCGTACTGCCTGGCCAATGCCAGCACGTTGGGAAAATCTTCAAGCTGCACGGAAATGCACAGTGCGCGGCTGACCTGGGCGGCTTTCATCCGCTCCAGTATTTCTGGAAGCTGTTCAATCAGGCCGGGAAAATCAAGATGGCAATGGGAATCGGTAAACACTACAAGGTCGCTGTCTTTTTCATCGAGCCTTGCATTTTACCTATCATTTCTTCAATTGCCACCCGTGCACCATGGCCGCTGTCGTCTTTAGGAAACTGCACGCCAATGCCCTGCGCACGGTCTCCCCTGGCATTGGCACCGCAGATCCAGACCACCTTGCCGTTGATCGGAAATTTCTTTGCGTCTTCACCAACCGTGAGCAACACGAACACCGGGTCGCCCAGGTTGTATTCCTTGTCAGACTCAATGAATACGCCGCCGCCCTTGATGAAAGGCATGTAAAGCCGGGTGGCAACAGTTTTATCGCCCAGTGTCAGCGACAGCATCCAGGGGCGGCTTCCGTCCCGGCCATTGCGGTTGGTGACTGTCAGATTGGTGTTCATTGACCCTGATTCCATGAAATCATCTGCACAAAGTTTGCCATTGTTGGCCGATATACTCCAGCGCCAAACGGGGGTTGATTGGATGATTGGCCAGTCGGAATTCCTGCTGCAGGTTCTGATAAACCATGCTCAACCGATCAAGCCCGACTGACTTCACCCACATCAGCTTGGGCTGGAGCCAGGGAAAACAGGTGGCTTTCAGGCCATTTGCAATTGCTGTGCAGTCACTGCACAAACGCATGGCCAATTCCAGCATGACCGGCAGGCCTGCCTTCTCAAGCCCTGCGGGCGGATTGGCATGTTGATCAGGGTTGGCCAGCCATTCAAGGAATTTTTTTCTCAGTTCAAGTTGGTCCGGAAAGTTGTTGGCCAGGTTCAGCGCTTCGAAGGGGTCATTCATGCTGACACTCAAGGCCACTTCGGCTTGCTGAACGCCCTGCCCGTTCAGCCACCCCAGGCATTCTGCTGTCATCGGCATCGGAACCGTCATTTCCTGGCAGCGTGAACGGATGGTCGGCAAGAGCTTGTCTACGCGGCTTCCGACCAGTACAAACCGCAACCCGGCTGCTGGCTCTTCCAGGGTTTTCAGCAGCGCATTGGCCGTGTTGGTGTTCATCCTGTCAAATGGGTAGACCACCACGTACCGAGACGCCCCCCGACTGGACGCCGTGTTGAAGTAGTTCTGCAACTCGCGCACATCATCAATACGGATATCCTGGCTGGGCTTGGTGCCAGTTTTCACTTCAGGTTGAAAGCCCAGTTCCAGTGCCACGGCCTGTGGCATCAGGAAGCGGAGGTCAGGATGATTTCCGGCAAGGCGCATGTGGCAGGCTGGGCAAGTGGAACAGGGCTTTTGCCCGTTATGCGCTTCACACAGCACGGCAGCCAGGTGGCCAGTCACCAGTTCATAAAGTCCCTTGGGTTGATGACCATGCACCAGCACAGGCGCGGAAGTGGCCTGCATCAGTTGTGCAAGTGTCTCTTTACCCTTTGTCAACCAGGAAGGCGTGTTCACTTCGACCCCTTCTCGGCCTGGTACCTTGCAATGAATTGATCAAGCTCATGCAGCACGGCCTTGCCCACCTCTTCCTCGGGTGGCAGGGCATCAATCACGCGAATCCTGTGCGGACATTCTTCTGCGCGTTTCAGGAAACCCTTTCGCACCGCCTCCAGGTAGCTGATTGGCTGTTGCTCGAATTTGTCCGTGACCCCTGCCCTGCTCTGTATCCTGGCCTGCGATTCGGCGATTGGCAGGTCGAACAGGAAGGTCAGTGCTGGCTCGAACCCTTTCAGGGCCACCTGGCCGAGTTGTCTGCATTCCTCCCAGTCAGCACCGCCTGCGCTGGCCTGGTAGGCAAAGCTGCTGTCTTCAAACCGATCGGAAATCACCCAGACACCACGGTCAAGGGCAGGCTGGATTTTCTCGACAACATGTTGCCTGCGGGCGGCATACATCAGCATCAACTCTGCTTTCACGTCCATGTCATTGTGGAGAACCAGTTCACGAATGGACTCCCCAACAGGCGTACCACCCGGCTCACGGGTTTGTATGCACTCAATACCCATTTCCGCCAAACGGCTGATGACCCTCTGCATGTGCGAGGATTTGCCTGCGCCGTCCACGCCTTCAAAACTGATCAGGCAGGCCTTCTGCTTTCTGATATTCATTTATTGACGACCCAGTTGGTATTTGCGCACCGCATTGTTGTGCTCATTCAGATTCCTGCTGAAATAACTGCTTCCATCGCCCTTGGCTACGAAGTAGAAGTAGGCGGTTTTTTCCGGATTCAAGGTCGCCAGAAGAGCCGCTTTACCGGGAGTGGCAATCGGCGTGGGTGGCAGGCCGGAGCGGGTGTAGCTGTTGTAAGGCGTGTCGGTTTGCAGGTGCTTGCGGGTCAGGTTTCCATTGAACTCGCTTCCCAAACCGTAAATGACGGTTGGGTCGGTCTGGAGCATCATGCCAATCCGTAGGCGGTTGATGAATACGCTCGCCACTTTGCCCCTATCGCCAGGCAGGCCAGTTTCCTTTTCCACGATGGAAGCCATGATCAAGGCCTCATAAGGGGTTTTCAGGGGAGTCTGAGGATCCCTTCCAGCCCAGGCCTTGTCTAGCTCCGCCTTCTGTAGACGTACGGCCCGGCTCAGCAGTTCTGAGAGCTTGGAACCCGGAGAAAATTTGTAGGTGTCGGGGTAAATCCAGCCTTCCAGGCTGCCACCCTGCAGGTTCATTCTCTGGGCGATCTGCAGGTGATCAAGGCCGGGCAGGTCGTCCACCAGGTCGGGCTGGCTTCGCAGTTTCTGCAACAGGGCACCTGCAGTCTGCCCTTCGATCAAGGCCACGCTGCTGAGCACGCCCTGCCCCTTGCCAAGCAAATCCA
>DASUDJ010000353.1:0-12174 GCA_036275635.1 Limnobacter sp.
CAATGATGTTTTCAACAGATTCGTCTTTTTCCATGTACCTTGCAAGTATTGCATCCAGCACTTCATAAGGTGGCAGGCTATCCTGGTCAACCTGGTCGGGGCGCAGTTCTGCAGAAGGCGGCCTGGTGATGATTCGAGTAGGAATTACTTCAGAAATGCCATTTCTGTATTCGCACAGCTTGTAGACAAGGGTTTTGAAAATGTCCTTGATGACGGCAAAGCCACCAGCCATGTCGCCATAAAGCGTGCAGTAACCCGTAGCCATCTCACTCTTGTTGCCGGTGGTCAGTACAATCCGACCGGTCTTGTTCGACACGGCCATCAACATCGTGCCGCGGATCCGGGCCTGGATGTTTTCTTCCGTGGTGTCAGTTGCAAGGCCAGTGAACAGGGGCGCAAGGCTTTGATCAAAGGCCTGCATGCAGTCCTCGATTGGAATTTCATCATATTGCACGCCAAGGCGCTGAACCATGTCGCGGGAATCAATCAGGGAAATGTCTGCCGTGTAAGGTGAAGGCATCATGATGGCCCGCACCTTGTCGGCACCCAGCGCATCCACTGCGATAGCCAGTGTCAATGCAGAATCCACGCCGCCAGACAAACCTATGATTGCGCCAGGAAACCGGTTCTTCGTCACGTAATCGTGCACCCCCATTTTCAGGGCTTCATACACCTGGGCAGTCAGCTCCATTTCAGGTGCGCAAGGCTGGTAAGGCTCCAGCACCACGGGTTCGCCCGGGCGTGCCACTGCATCCAGCACGGCCAGCGCTTCCTTGAACTGGGGCAGACGCATGGCCACATGCTGCTTGCCATCCATGGCGAATGAAGCACCATCAAACACAAGCTCATCCTGCCCGCCGAGCATGTTGGCGTACACGATGGCCATGCCGGTTTCCTGCACCCGCTTGGCCACGACAGACTGGCGTATGGTGTGTTTGCCCATGTGGTAAGGCGATGCATTCGGCACCAGCAGCACTTCTGCACCGGCCGCAGCAGCGGCTTCCGGTGCATAGGGGTTCCAGGTGTCTTCGCAAATATTCAGGCCGAAGCGGATTCCATCCACTTCGAAAACCAGCGGCCGGTTGTCTGGCGTGAAGTAGCGTTGCTCGTCAAAAACCTGCCGATTGGGCAGATCATGCTTGTGGTAGCGTCCAACCACCTGGCCACGGTATAAAACAGAAGCAGCATTGAACAGTTCCCCCTCCCGGCTGACCGGGTGGCCCACCACCACATACAGGTCAAGTTCAGCAAGGCTTTCCCGAAGCGAGTCAAAGGCTTCATCAGTCTGGCGCTGGAAGGACGGGCGCAGCAGCAGGTCTTCGGGTGGATAGCCGGTAATGGACAATTCAGGTGTCAGCAGGATACGAACCTGCTGGGTAACAGCCTGTTTGGCACAGTCCAGAATTTTTTCGCAATTGCGGTTTAAATCGCCCACTGTCAGGTTTAACTGGGCAATGGCCAAACGGACTCGGGATAAACTCACTGGGGACCTGCTTAGTAGTTGCTACCTATATGAATTATCGCATGCAGATTTGCCAATCAATTGGCGAAATCGCACAAGCCGACTGGAATTCACTTGTGCGCAAGTGCAACCGGGATGTGCTTCACCCTGCCCTTCGCCATGAATACCTGCTGGCCCTTGAAAGCAGCGGCAGCGCGACTGCCGACACCGGCTGGGGCGGCCTTCACCTGGCCATTCAGGATGAGCAGAAGCGGTTGCTGGCGGCAATGCCCCTCTACCTGAAATCACACTCCTATGGCGAGTACGTGTTTGACTGGGCCTGGGCGCAGGCCTATGAGCGCAATGGCCAACCCTATTACCCGAAGCTGCTGTGCGCCGTTCCATTCACACCTGTGCTGGCCCCCAAGGTGTTGCATGCCAGTCCCGATGCCGCCACCGCCTTGGCCCACGGCCTGGCCCAACTCACCTGGCAGGCTGCAGAAAGTACCGAGTTACTGGGCACACGAATTTCCACCTTGCATGCCCTGTTCTTGAGCCCCGAGGATCAACAGTTGCTGTTGGGCCAAGCCACCAGCCTGAACTGCAGCAGCAGGCACGTGGTGCAGTTTCACTGGCACAATCACAATCCGCAGACCGGCCGGGCTTTTCAGGATTTCACTGAATTCCTCGACAGCCTGAACCAGAAGAAAAGAAAAAATATCCGGGCGGAGCGCAGGAAGGCTGGATTGGAAGGTTTAAAGATTGAAAGGATCATCGGCAGCCAGGCCACGGCGGAGCAGATCTCATTCTTTTATGAATGCTATTCCCGCACTTACATGGAGCATTTTTCCAGCCCCTATCTGAACCTGGAATTCTTCAGACAGATCTGCACCACCATGGGCGAACAGGTGTTGCTGGTCCAGGCGAGCCTGAACGGCAAGCCGGTTGCAAGTTCTTTTTTCCTGTTCAGTGAACAGCGCCTGTATGGCCGGTACTGGGGCTGTATTGAAAACCTGCCATGCCTGCATTTTGAACTGTGTTACTACCAGGCAATTGAATTTGCCATAGAAAACGAAATTGACTGGTTTGAAGGCGGGGCACAGGGTGAACACAAGATGGCACGGGGATTGAATCCCCAGACCATGATCAGTGCCCATTATGTGCATGACAACAGTTTCAAACTGCCAATTGAGAATTTTCTTCGGCGGGAAAAGGCACATCTGCAGGCGTATGCCACAGAATTGTCTGAGCGCACCGCCTTTCGCAACATTGAGTTGATCGAGCCTGGCCCAACAGAAAAACCATGAAAAACACCCCAGGACCTGAATGATTTCAGAGTACTGGGGTGCGGCAATTCATGCAAACTTGATTTTCCATTCAGTCAAGGCATGAACACTGAGCTTGTGAAATCAAGCTCTTGGGATTCAGCCTTTGTAGTTGGCCACGCCGTCGCGAATTTCTTTCTCCACATCCGCCATATCGCCCCAACCCTCTACTTTCACCCACTTGCCTTTCTCGAGGTCCTTGTAGTGTTCAAAGAAGTGCTGGATACGGGCCAGGTATTCCTGCGGAATATCGGCAAGTGTCTTGTAATGCTTGTACTGTGGCAGCAGCTTTTCCACTGGCACACCCAGCAGCTTGGCATCACCGCCAGACTCATCAGTCATTTTCAGCATGCCGATTGGACGTACACGCACCACGCAGCCGGGCTGGAGGGGATATGGAGTCATCACCAGCACATCGACGGGGTCGCCGTCAGCGGCCAGGGTTTGGGGAATGTAACCGTAGTTGCATGGGTACTGCATGGAAGTACCCACGAAACGGTCCACGAACAGAGCTCCGCTTTCCTTGTCGATTTCATACTTTACCGGATCAGAATTGGCGGCAATTTCAATAATCACATTCACATCATTTGGAATGTCCTTGCCTGGGGAAATGCTTTCGTAACCCATGTCGATTAGTCCTTGGTAATAAAAATTTTTGCTATTGTAACCAATCAAGCTTCAAGCCAGCTGACGGTCGTTCTTCAGGTGATTATTCAACTTGTCGCGCCAGGTTTTCGCCCGCTCACCCTGGTTGGCCGCTTCGTACAGTTTTTCAAGCTTGCCCGCCACATAGGCGGAGGGGTGGCTGGCATACACCGATTCAAAGCGCATGATGGCCTTGCCCCACAGTTGTTCCCTTTCACACACTTCTGCTGCCAGCTCCAGCAGGCGAAGGTCGGATGGCTGCTGGGCCAGCAGTTTTTCCACGCAGGGCAGTGCTTGCCGTGGCTCCAGCACAGCCACCTGGTGGTACACAGGCAACAAATCCCTGCTGTAATTCTTCGTAAGGGCGGTTTCAAGCATGGTACGGGCTGCAGTCACAAGGTTGCCGCGCAACAGGGCAGCAGCAAGAACGCGCAATACACCCGGGTTGGCCAACTCCTCGTTTTTCGCATTGTTCAGCACGGCCTGGATTTTCTCGGCATGCTGAGCAGCGTTGTCGCAAAGGCCAGAATAAATCTTCACGATGGTTTCGTTTTTTTCGCTGCTGCTCAGGGCTGACACGGAACGACAACTGCGGTGCTGAGCGAGGGCATCGTGCCAGCGGCCAAGGCCAACAAGCGCAAGGAGGCGAAGCCGCTGCACTTGTGGAAGCCTGGAAGACGACTGGTCCATGTTTTCAAGCATTGAAAATGCATTCTGGTAATCATGCCTTGAAAGTGCAACTTTGCTCCTTAGCACAACCAGGGCCTGAGCATGTTCACCCGATTTGGCCTTGTCCCGGTTAAGGATTTCCTCGGCCACATCATACCGGTCAGCCTGTATGGCTGACATCGCGCGGATCAGGTAACTTAGATCAGTTTCCATGCCAGTTTTACTGGCATGAGCCAGTGCCTTTTCTGCTCCTGCTTCATCACCGGTGATGAAGGCAATCAAGCCCTGGGTGTTGGCCTTCAGCAATGCAGACTGCCGCCGGTTAAGCCAGTATTCCCTGAACCTGCCGGGCAATAGGCTGGACGCTTTCCAGGCCCTCAGCAGCACGTAGAACAGCATGAACATCAGCAGGATGGACACCACTGCGAAATTCAGTGACATGTCAATGCGGTACTGGCCAAAAAACACCAGTACCTTGGATGCGTTGCCCTTTGCCATCAGGGTGACAGCCACAGCCACCACCACCACCAGCAAAAGACCGATCAGCTGCTTCATTGGCGATCCCCCTGCTTGCCAGCCAGGGCCAGTCGCAGCGCGGCCGAGGTGGCCTGCAATTCAGGTAACGCAAGATCCAATTGCACCTCGCGAATTTCGCCGATCACACTTTGGGCGCGCTGAACCTGAACCGACTTGGTGTCGAAATAGGTTTCCAGCAGAGCGCTGGAGCGCTCCAGGTCAGATTTCAATAACACACCCTGCCTCGAAAGCAGGGAAATACGGGCATTCAAAAGGGAAAGGCGCAGGGTGTTGCGCAAGTCCGTTTCCTGCCGGCTTGAAAGCATCAGCAATTCCGGACTGTCCACCTTGGTGACCTCAACCAGCGATTTGATGTCATACCACACGGTGTTGGCCACCTGCTTGATCGCCTTCCAGGCCTGACTAAAGCCCCAGTCACTGTAGCTGCCGGAAACCTGTTGGTCCGCGCCTGCCGCTGTTGCTACGGGCTTCTGTTGCTCAACCACCTCGGGCTTTTCTTCAGTCAGTTCTGCAAGTGTCTGGTCCGTGGTGGCCTGCAGGCTGGACAGCATGGGCAGGCTGTCAATTGAATTCACAACGGAATCCAGCGAAATAGCCAGTTTCAGAAGATCGTCATTCGGCAAGGCCTGGATTTCTGTCAGGTCTTTTTCAAGGGCGGTGCGCAAATTGATCAACGAGGGTTTTTCCGTGCCATCCAGCAATTCCACAGCCTGCGAAAGCGCAATTGATGCACCTTTCACGTTACCCAGCAAGTAAAGCTGGCGCCGCGCAATTGAAATCAGTTGCTCCACCTCACTCAGCGAGACCTCCGTCCGGCTCGCCAGCAAGCTGTTGTACACCTCCTCCAGGCTTGCACGCTGGCTGGCTTCTTCCTTCTGAGCCAGTTCCAGAAGATCAAAACGGGTTTTCAGGTCTTTGGTCAAATCAGCAGACTTGCTGATTTCCTCTTTTACCAGGTCAAGTGTTGTCGATTCTTTCTGAATGCGCTCACCAAAGGCCAGGCGGGTTTTCTCAATCTGGTTTTTACCCGCAAAGGCCACCAGCAGGACCATCGCAAAACTCACAATCGAGATGAAAAAGGCAGCGCGGCCAAGCCACTCATTTTTCGATGTTGACGGCGCTGTGCCTCTCATCTTTGAGGCACCCTGCTGCGCGGGGATGGTGGCATTGACTGAAGGCTGCGGATTGTTGTTTTCCATGTGTTTCTTGTTGGATTGTAGCCATGCGTTGACAGATTGTATCCCCGTTGGAATCTGCACAACATGTGCATATCCCAATTCCCTGCATTTGGCAGTAATCCTGGGGTGCGTGGTCAGCATACTGAGCTGCTGCCGGGCCAGCGCTCGCCCTTCTTCTGAGCATTTACCCAGTTGCTGGTCGAGCACCTCGACAGTTTCGCTGGAAGTTACCCAGACAGCCATTTCAGCCGGGCGACCGAACAGCAACCGGCATTGTTCATCAGTCTGCTCAATTGCCTTCCTGTCGTAGCACTCCAGCACCTGAACCTGGTGGCCCTGCTCCTGCAACTTCACGGGAAAGTCCACTCGGCCACGCGGGCCCTTGCAGACGACCAAATCCAAGGCACCCCTCGGAAAACGCTGGCTTAGCAGTCGGGCAAGCCCGTCAGAGTCTTCGCTTTCCTGTCCGGTTTCGCCGGTGGGCGCAACGATGCATTCTGCAGGAATACCCAGTTGCATGGCCAGTTGCGCACTTTGACGCCCCATCACGCCGCAGAACAGGTCAGCAGGCCAAGGTCCAAGATGGCTGGCCACGATTTCCAGGACCGATGGACTGACGAATACGACCAGCCTGTCAGCTTTCCGGCTTTCATCATTGCCTTCAACCGGGCTTTTCACCCACTGCACCAGCTTTTCAATCGCCACCGGGTCGGGTGTCAGTTCAAACACCGGAAAATAAACCACCGGGCTGATGCCCGCTTTCTCGAGCTGACGCTGCAATTCAAGCCGCTGGGTCAGGTACTGTTCCGGCAGACGTGGCTTGCATACCACCAAGGTGTGGCTCATTTCCTGGTCAACCCTTGAACTGTTCTACAGCTTTGTCGATCAACTGCATGGCACCCTCTGCAAGCAACTGCGAAATGACTTGGTCAGATACCTGCTGCCATTCCTCCAGGTTGCCCTCTGCTTTGTTGGCAATTACCTTTTTGCCATCCGGGCTTGCGACCAGCGCCCGTAACCGGAAGGTGCCTGCCCCTGTCAAGGTGGCATAACCTGCAATTGGCACCTGGCAACTGCCACCCAGTGCCTTGGACACTGAACGCTCGGCGCTCACCAGCGAGGTACACACCGGGTCGATCAGTTGGGCTGCGACTGCCGCCAGGCGGGAGTCGCCTGCCCTGATTTCAAGCCCCAGTGCGCCCTGCCCCACGGCTGGCAGCATGTCTTCAGGACTGATCAGGCCGCGTATTCTGGATTCCAGGCCCAGCCTTTTAAGACCTGCCGCCGCCAGTACGATGGCCTGGTACTGGCCGGAATCCAGCTTGCCCAGCCGGGTGTCCAGGTTGCCACGCAGGGGCTCAACCCGCAGTGCGGGATACTTCGCCAGCACCTGCGCCTGGCGTCGCAGGCTGGAACTGCCCACCACCGAGCCTGCCGGCAGCTTGGACAGGCTTTCATAATGATTGGAAACAAAGGCATCTTGAGGATCTTCCCGAGTCATGAAGCCCACCAGCTCGAATGAGGGGTCAAGGTCCATCGGAATGTCCTTGCCGGAATGCACCGCGAGGTCTGCCCTGCCTTCCAGAAGCGCCTGCTCAAGTTCCTTGATGAACAGGCCCTTGCCTCCTATCTTGGCCAGCGATCGGTCGAGTATCTGGTCGCCCTGCGTGGTCATGCCCACGATTTCAACTTCAGTGACTTCCGGCAGGCTCAACAGGCGGTCTCTGACATGCTCCGCCTGCCACATGGCCAGCCGGCTTTCACGGGATGCAATTCTAATTTTCATTCAGCTTTGTTCTTTGGGAGTTGGCAGGGGCAAGGCCGCGACTGGGCCTGTAAATTCCGTAATTCAGCAATGCAAGGCCGCGACTGGGCATCTACCACGAAAGTCTAGCATGCCTACCCTTTATAATCAGGGCCTGTTCCCCAGTGCATAAAGGATTCCCGATGTCAAACCAGTGGTCAAAAAAGCAGGAAGCTTGGTCAGCCCGATTCAATGAACCCATGTCCGAGCTTGTGAAGCGCTATACGGCCTCTGTTTTTTTTGACAAGCGGCTGGCAGAGTTCGACATCCAGGGTTCACTGGCCCATGCCACCATGCTTGCTGAGCAGGGGGTGATTGCGCAGGGTGACCTCGACGCCATCCGCAAGGGCATGGGCCAGATCCAGGATGAAATTCGCAAGGGTGAATTCAACTGGCAGTTGGACCTTGAAGATGTGCACTTGAATGTGGAGCGCCGCCTTACCGAACTGGTCGGCGATGCAGGCAAGCGCCTTCACACAGGACGGTCCCGGAATGACCAGGTGGCCACCGACATACGCCTCTTCCTGCGCCATGAGGTGGACAAGATTCAGGGCCTGTTGAAGAACCTGATTAATTCACTTTTGCTGGTGGCCGAGCGCAACCATGACACAGTGATGCCTGGCTTCACCCACCTGCAGGTGGCCCAGCCGGTTACCTTCGGCCACCACCTGCTGGCTTATGCAGAAATGTTCGAGCGCGACCTTGAACGCATGCAGGATTGCCGCAAGCGCATCAACCGACTGCCCCTGGGCGCAGCAGCCCTGGCGGGCACCACCTTCCCGATCAACAGAAACCGCACTTCAGAGCTGCTTGGGTTTGATGCACCCACCCGCAACAGCCTTGATTCGGTATCTGATCGAGACTTCGCAATCGAGTTCTGTGCTGCAGCCAGCCTTGTGATGATGCACATTTCAAGGCTTTCAGAGGAATTGATCATCTGGATGAGCCAGCGCTACGCATTCATCGACCTGCCTGACCGTTTCTGTACCGGCTCCTCCATCATGCCGCAGAAGAAAAACCCGGATGTGCCTGAACTGGCACGCGGAAAAACCGGGCGGGTTTACGGCCACCTGATGGGCCTTCTGACCCTGATGAAGGGTCAACCCCTGGCTTACAACAAGGACAACCAGGAAGACAAGGAGCCATTGTTTGACACCGTGGACACTGTAGTGGACACCCTGACGATTTTTGCGGAAATGGTGGAAGGAATACAGGTGAAAGCCGATCACATGCGTGCTGCTACGCTGGAAGGCTATGCCACGGCCACCGACCTGGCCGATGCACTGGTGAAGCGTGGCATGCCATTCCGCGACGCGCATGAGGCAGTTGCTCGCGCGGTTCGTTACTGCGATGAAAAACAATGCGGCCTTGAACAACTGACTGTGGCCCAGTTGCAGGATGCGCTGCGCCTGCAGGAATTGGGTTATGGCGATGATCTCGTGGATGTCGGGCTTTGCGCAGTGCTGACGCTGGAAGGTTCGCTGAATGCACGAAATCATATTGGTGGCACCAACCCGGACCAGGTGAAGTCTGCGATTGCAGAAACACGCCAGCGCCTTGGGCTTTAATCATGAAAGCCCTGCTGTTGATGTGTGGGGTTGTTGACCGGCTGAACATTACCCTTGGGAAAATGATGGGCTGGCTGATCCTGGTGGCCACGCTGGTCTCAGCCCTCAATGCAGTTCTCCGCAAGGCAGCAGACCTCAGCAGCAACAGCCTGCTTGAAATCCAGTGGTACCTGTTTGGTGCGGTATTTTTGCTGGGGGCAGCCTATACACTGCAACAGAATGCGCATGTGCGTATTGATATTCTCTCAAGCCGTTTCAGCGAAAGAACCCGGGCATGGATCGATATAGCGGGACATGTTTTTTTCACCCTGCCCCTGATCGGTTTCGTGGTGCTGGCTTCCTGGGATTTTGCCTATGACTCATTCCTGATTGCTGAATACTCCCCGGATGCCGGCGGGTTGATCCGCTGGCCTGCCAAGGCCTTGATCCCGTTGGGCTTCTTGCTGCTGGGGCTGCAGGTGATCTGTGAAATCATCCGCAAAATTGCATTTCTGAGAGGGCAGAATCCATGATGCCTGCCATTCCTGTCGAGTGGCTGCCGCCACTGATGTTCCTTGTGCTGTTCCTGTTCATGATCAGCGGCTTTCCGGTTGCCTTCGCCTTGGCTGCAAACGGCTTGCTGTTTGGGTATGTGGCTATTGAGCAGGGACTGATGAGCACTGCTCTGCTGCAGGCCCTGCCGGAACGCATTTTCGGAATCATGAGCAACGACACCCTGCTCGCAATCCCGTTCTTCACCTTCATGGGCCTTGTGCTTGAACGAAGTGGAATGGCAGAAGATCTGCTGGAGACCATAGGACAGTTGTTCGGCAAAATCCAGGGCGGCCTGGCCTATGCAGTCATTTTAGTGGGTGCCTTGCTGGCTGCAACCACTGGCGTGGTGGCGGCTTCGGTAATTTCAATGGGTCTGATTTCCCTGCCCATCATGCTGAAATATGGTTACAGCCAAACCATATCCACTGGAGTCATTGCGGCTTCAGGAACACTGGCCCAGATCATTCCCCCTTCACTGGTTTTGATCGTGATGGCAGACCAATTGGGCGTGTCGGTGGGTGCCATGTACCAAGGGGCAATGCTGCCATCGCTTTTGCTGGTTGGCCTTTATGCCGCCTACATTTTCCTGATTACACGTTTCAGAAAGGACGACCTGCCTGCCCTACCGGCGGATGCCCTGGTCTGGACAAGCCAGAACCCGGGCCTCGAAAAACTGAAAGCTGTGCTTTTTGTGCTGATGCCGCCCCTGCTGCTGGTGTTCCTGGTGCTGGGCACCATTTTCCTGGGAATTGCCACCCCCACGGAAGGCGGCGCCATGGGAGCAGTGGGAGCACTAGCAATAGCCGCCGCAAGAAAGCGCCTGAACCTTGATCTGCTGAAACAGGCGCTGGACTCTACCATGAAGCTTTCCTGCTTCGTGATGTTCATCCTGATTGGTTCCACTGTGTTCGGCCTCACCTTTCGCGCCGTTGAAGGCGACTCCTGGGTTGCACATCTGATGGGTAATCTGCCTGGAGGTGAACTGGGGTTCCTGATTGCCGTTCAAATCCTGATTTTCGTGCTGGGCTTTTTTCTTGATTTTTTTGAAATTGCTTTCATCGTCATTCCCCTGTTGGTGCCCGTGGCCCAAAACCTGGGAATTGATCTGGTCTGGTTTGGCGTCATGATTGCCATGAACATGCAAACCTCTTTCCTAACGCCACCCTTTGGTTTTTCATTGTTCTACCTGAAATCAGTCACACCTGCGACAGTCAAGACAATCCAGATTTACAAGGGTTCAGTCCCCTTTATCGGCCTGCAACTGCTGATGGTGATACTGATTATCATGTTCCCGAAAATGGTAATACAGGAAGAAAAGGTCAAGTACCAGGACAGCCCCCTGCAACTGGATTTGCCTGGGCAGGGATACGGGGCAGAAGGTGGCCTGGATGCTCAACCCTATTCGCCCAACTTCAGTGACCAGGAATCGCGATAAACAAATGGAATTGAATGGTTCGAGTCAAGCCGCCTGACTGCGTACCCGGCCAGGTGCCGAAGTGGAAGCGGACGTAAAGGCAGGCTTTTTCACAGGCTCAGAATGAATGACGGCCTCGGTCAGGCGGTCGGTCAATTCAAGTTGGAAAACCGTCCCCCCCTCGCTCACATTGTGCATCGACAGGGACCACTCCATTTCCTGGCAAAGGCGCTTTACCACGTACAGCCCAATACCAGTTTTGGGGAGGTCGCTTCCAAATGCAGGATAACTCTCGGAATGATTCTGAAGAATGTCTTCCTGTATTCCTGGGCCAGTGTCTTTCACTGTAAAACGGTGAACTTCACCTTGGCGTGCGTAGGAAAAGTCCACTCCGCCCTCCAGGGTGTGCTCGACTGCATTGAACACCAGGTTGCCAATCACCCGCTTCAGGCGACGGGTGTCGGTATGAATCAGGGACTCTTCCACATCCAGGTTGAAGCTTAGCCCCTTGGTTTCAGCCAGTTGCCCCATCCAACCAGCCAGTGATTTGCACAGGTCAGTGCTTGAAATGCTTTCCATCCTCTTCTCGCGCTGTTCGCCCAACTCAAGCCGCGTGGCCTCCAGCATATTTTCTGCGAGGTCATGCAACCAGCGCTGACAGCCGGTCATCTGACGGATCACCTGGCTGGACGCAGCATTTCTGCTGTGGAGCTCCAATGAAGGATGACCTACAAGCAAACCCAGTGCATGCAATGGCTGGCGCATGTCATGCTGCACCCCAGCCAACCAGCGCAGGCGCTCTTTCCACTCGCTCAACACCGAGTGCTTTGCCCTGCGCCAACGCGCCTGTTGAAGCCGCCTGTTCTGGATTCTTTGTCGTGCAATGCTGTATCTGTGCTGGCGCTCAAACAATACAGCCAGCAGCGTAAAAGGACTTACCCAACAAAGCGCTGCGAAACCCAGGCTGGGCCAGCGGAGCGAAAGAACCCAGCCACCCAGGGCAGAGGCAACCACCAAGAACCACAATTTTTCGGTGGGTGGCACTCGAAAGGCCCTTCG
>DASUDJ010000354.1:0-2599 GCA_036275635.1 Limnobacter sp.
ACGCCACCTCCGTCATTGAAAATATGCCAGGGGGTTGCGCCAGCAGCAGGTGGCAGGTTGCTGATCGCCACCACCCGGGTTGAAAAGCCCGCGGCAGTTCGCACGCCGTTTGCATCCGGCTCGCCAAGGGGGCCGATGTTGCGGAAGCGGAACTGCTTGTTGTCCAGGGCTGTGCCACCAAAACTGTTGGTTTGCAGGGATGCAGTACGCCCACCAGGTCCCGTGGTGGAGCCATCCGAACCACAGGCGGTCAGCCATGGCAGGTTACTGGCCATGGCACCGCCCAGGAAAGTCTTCAGGAGGTTCCGGCGACTGGGGTTGGGTTTGATTTCAGAACTTGCGGACTGAACGGGAACAACTGGCATGATGCATATCCAAAAGCAGAAGCGTTGACAATTGATACCCCGCAATGCGGAATTTGGTTTTTGAAAGCGCACTCTGTGTGAACGTTAATTGAGCTGTCACATGCCGGGAAACGGGTGGTCCGGGTAAACCCTTGCATCTGTGGGGCCCTGCATTCAACAGTTGCGAAGAAGCATGCATGGGACTATGGTTAGCCATGCCACAGCGGCTTTACTAGAAAAAAGGGGAAAAAATGAAAAAACTGGTTCTTGTTGCTTCTTCAGCAATCGTGCTGGCTGGTTGTGCTGCAGGCAGCGCCTTCGGCCCTGCGCCGAAAGATGGTGAACTGGCGCAGCCCTCCGCTTACCAGACCTGGCCAGTATTCCTTGCGGGTATTGAGAAACCGACTGGCCACATCCGCGACATCTACATCAATCCCACTGGAGCCGCAGCGAAAAAAGGAGATTCCTTCCCGAACGGCACTGTCAGCGTGATGGAAATCTACAAGGCCAACAAGGTTGGTGACAAGCTGACCAAGGCTGGCCTTGAAAAGGTATTCGTGATGTACAAGGGCAACAACTGGGGTAGTTCCGCCCCGGAAGGCCTGAAGACAGGCGACTGGGTGTATGCGGCATTCGAACCGAATGGTCAGCCTGCCAAGGTTGACTACGCCACCTGCAGAGGTTGCCACCTGCCCCTCGCCGACAAGGACTACATCTATCACTATGACAAGTATTTCGACACCCGCAAGTCTGCCAGCCTGCTGGAGGGTCATGCAGGCAAAGTCGCGCTGTCTGTGGAAGAAGCTCACCTGGCAGCAGTAGTCAGCCGTTGACATTCAATTGCAGCTGAAAGGCCACCTGTAAACAGGTGGCCTTTCTACATTTCCTGATTAGAACTTTCAACGGAGCGCGTATGCAACTGGTCCGCCGAGTCGGAATTGCTGTGCTGTTGCTTGTGCTGGGCTGCGCTGTAGGCCTGGTACTGCTGTTGCGCTCTCCGATTGTTGATCTTCCAGCCACGCAGCTTCCCGGTGACAAGCCTGTCACTGGCCTGAAAGTGTTGTTCCTCGGTACCTCATCCATGGCCTGGACGGATGGCGAGTCCACCTGGCTGGTGGATGGTTTCTTCTCCCGGCAGGTTCTTGGCAAGGTGCTGTTCACCTCCCTGCAAGTGGAAGAGGACACCGTAAAAACGGTGGCCTCGGAAACATTTCGCAGGCTGCAAAGGCCTGAGGCGCTCAACGGAATCCTGGTCGCCCATTCCCACTATGATCACGTCCTGGATGCGCCCTACCTCGCCCGGCTGTATGGGGGCCCTGTGATTGGCTCTGAGTCGACCCGGCAGATTGCACTCGGGCAAGGCCTGCCTGATGCGCAGATCCAGGTTCCCCCACCGGGCAGCATCGTCCGGTTGGGTGACTTCCGTATCCAGTTGCTGAAATCGGCCCATGCGCCCACCGGTTTCACGGGCGGGTTCAATGACAGTCCGCTTTCACTTCCAGCCCATGCCCTGTCCTTCAAGGAAGGATTGAGCTTCACATTCGTGGTGTTTCATCCTTCAAAAGGAAAGCAGGCATTTGCCCTGATACAACCCAGCGCCGGCTTCATTCCCGGGCAGAACGACGGAATCTCGGTCGACACGGTTTTTCTGGGTACAGGTGGTCTGGGCAAGCTTGGTGAAGCCTATGTGGCGGATTACTGGCGGGAAATGGTGGTAAAAACAGGCGCAAGACAGGTTTACCTGATTCATTGGGACGATTTTACCCAGCCCTTGCTGCCGGATGGTCGAGATGCAGAATTAAAGCCCATGCCAGCCCTGCTGGATGATTTTTCTGCATCCCTCCAAGTGTTAAACAAGTTTGCAAATAGGGACAATGTTCGGTTGCAAGTGCTGGATGCCTGGCAAATTCTCGATTTCTGACATCCCCCCAGCCGGATTGAAGGCATACTCAATCAACTGATCGGCTTGCCCAGGCTTGTCAGCACTACCTTGATGGCCCTTGAATATGTCCAACGAAAGCCAGTTTCGCGTTGCTGCAGGGAAGCGGAATTTTGCGAGCCTGTTTCACAACGAGGTGACCGCATGGGTCGTGTTGTGCTTCTCCCTTGTGATCACGGCGCTGGGATGGATACTGTCCAGCCAGGCAATCGAAAAGCGTGCAAATGATCGCTTCCTGTTTGAAGTGAATGAAGCCAGGGAAAGAATCAGCACCCGCATTCATGAATACGAACAGGTGTTGCGGGGCGGGGTGGCG
>DASUDJ010000355.1:0-9243 GCA_036275635.1 Limnobacter sp.
GCAGCAGTTTCGCGGTGCGGTGCATGCGGTTACGTGCCAGGAAGGACTGCCAATCTGCGGGGCTGGAGGGCAGTGGATTGGCCTTGGACTGGTACACGGTGGGATGCAGAGGGTTGTGTGCCTGAAGGGAAGACTGCATCAGCAGAACCGTGCGATCCAGTGCCTCCGCTGCTTCAGACCTGTTCTTCTTCAACTCGATGAACAATTCGTCCGGGCTATACCTCACCAGGCCGAGTTTCAACAACTGCTTGCGGGGGAAGTCCTTTACATTCCAGGTCAGGAGGCCCACCGTGGAATGCACCTGGTGCCTCAACGCCAAGGCTGAGGCAGCAACATGGCGGTCTTTCTCATCCACTGGGCGGACATCTGCCAGGTAAGGCTCATGTGCCTGGGGCAACAGGACTGCACCCAATCGGGAAGGCAGTGCAATGCGCTCTCGGTCAGCATCATCCTGATGCAGGCGACCCAGGCGCACCAGGTTGCGATAGCACTCGTTTTCGATGTGGGGAGTCCAGTAAAGCTGGGCCTGGTGCTGCCGGGCAAGTTCGACCATCAACCAGCGGGTCCACTCGGAAAACAGAACATTGGCGTCCAGAAACCAGTGTGTTGGCACCTCGGGCTTGCCCAGGACTACGCTCACGGAATACTGTCCGGCTCAGCGACGTTTCATGTAAAACACGAAAGACCCGGCCTGATCGGCCTGCTCCAGCAGTTCATTGCCGGTCTGCTTCGCGAACAAGGCAAAATCACGGGCGGAACCCGGGTCGGTTGAAGTGACCTTCAGCACCTGTCCACTTTGCATTTCTGCAAGGGCTTTTTTTGTTCTCAGGATAGGCAATGGGCAATTCAAGCCGCTGGCATCCACTTCACGATCAAAATTCACTTTTATTCTCCTTTATTTTGCCTCTAGTATTGCTTGATTCAGATGGCCCGATACAGGCCTTCCCAGGCATCTATTTCAATTCAATCCAGTTCACCGGCAGGCCGCGGGCCTCGAGCCAGTCTGCCATGGCCAGGCCAGTGCCCATGCGCCAGGGGCGTAACTCGGCAGGCTCCACCAGCTTGTAATCCGCCAGTTCTTCACTCAGGCTGATTTTCCCGACTGCCTTGATGTGATAGCAGATGATGACTTCATTCTTCATCGGGAACGGATACACACCAATCAGGCTGCTTTCCACAGCATCCAGGTTGGTTTCCTCTTTCAACTCCCGAACAGCCCCTTCCTGCGGCGTTTCATTGCGTTCCAGGAAACCGGTGATCAGCGCATAAAAATGCGCAGGCCAGGCCACATTGCGGGCCAGCAGGATTTTCCCCTCGTATTCCACCAGGGCAGCCACCACGGGCACCGGGTTGCCCCACTGGGTAAAACCGCAGGCTCCACAGGCCATGCGGGTTTGGCCTGAATGCTCCAGTGCATGCAGCTCAGTGGCACACATGGGGCAATACCTGTAAACCGCTTTGCTCATATTGCCCCTGCCCTTCCTGCTTACCTGATCGGCGTGCTTACTCTTGCTGTCCGCTTATTTTGCCTTCACCCAGTCCACCACGCTGGCCAGCGCAGCATCCAGGTTTTCTGGCTGTGTGCCGCCTGCCTGCGCCATGTCAGGACGACCACCGCCCTTGCCACCCACCTGCTGGGCCACAAAATTCACCAGGTCGCCTGCCTTCACCTTTGAAGTTGCATCCTTGCTGACGGATGCAATCAGGCTCACCTTGCCTTCCAGCACAGTGGCCAGCACCAGTGCAGCATTGCCCAATTTGTCGCGCAGCTTGTCGGCGGCTTCACGCAACTGTTTTACATCCGCGCCTTCCAGCTTGGCAGCCAGCACTTTCACGCCGCCCACATCCACTGCCTGACCAGCCAGGTCATCACCCTGTGATGCCGCCAGCTTGCTCTTCAAACGGTCCAATTCCTTTTCCAGGTTTTTTACCTGGTCCATGATCTGGCCAATTTTTACCGTGGCTTCGTTGGCAGGTACGCGCAGGCTTTGGGCAATTGCATCCACCTGGGCTTGCGCCTTCTGGGCAAATTCCATGGCACCCAGGCCAGTGGTGGCTTCCACCCGGCGAATGCCAGCAGCCACACCACTTTCGCTGGTGATCTTGAACAGGCCGATGTCACCAGTGCGCTGCACATGGGTGCCACCACACAGTTCGCGGGATGTGCCAATGTCCAGCACCCGCACCGAATCGCCGTACTTTTCACCGAACAGCATCATGGCACCGTCAGTTTTTGCGCTTTCAATGTCCATAATGCGGGCCTGCACTTCCGCATTGGCCAGGATTTCCTCATTCACGATGCGCTCCACCTGGGCAATCTGCTCGGGTGTCATGGCGCTGTGGTGGGCAAAGTCGAAGCGGGTTTTTTCTGCATCCACCAGCGAGCCCTTCTGGCTGACATGGTCGCCCAGCACTTCACGCAAGGCCTTGTGCATCAGGTGGGTTGCACTGTGGTTTCGGATGGTGCGGCTGCGGTGCTGCTGGTCCACCTGCGCGCCCACTGCATCGCCCACCTTCAATTCACCTGTAACCAGCTCGCCATGGTGGCCGAATACGCTGGCCTGGATTTTCAGGGTGTCGTCGACCCGGAACAGGTTCAGGCAGGCATTCCCGCTGGAAATTTCACCCTGGTCGCCCACCTGGCCACCGCTTTCTGCATAGAAGGGAGTTTGGTCCAGCACAAGCACGCCTTCCTGACCTGCAGAAATGCTGCTCACCGAGGTGCCATTCACATAGATGGCGGTGATTGTTGCATTGGCCACTTCCAGCTGCTCATAGCCCTTGAACTCGGTGGGTACGCCGTTGTAGGCCAGGTCTGCATCCATCTTGAACTTGCCGGCTGCGCGGGCCTGCTGCTTCTGCTTGTTCATGGCTGCATCGAATGCGGCTTCATCCACATTCATTTCACGCTCGCGACACACATCGGCTGTCAGGTCCAGCGGGAAGCCGTAAGTGTCGTGCAGCTTGAAAGCGGTGTCTCCATCCAGCATGCCGCCTGCTGGAAGAGCACCCAGTGCTGCATCCAGGATGCTCATCCCGTTTTCAATGGTTTCAAAGAAGCGCTCTTCTTCGGCTTTCAGGATGTTCTGCACCTGGGCTTCGGCCTTGGCCAGCTCAGGATAGGCTTCGCCCATCTCTGACACCAAATCCGGCACCAGCGCATTGAAGAATGGCTTGCGGCAACCCAGCTTGTAGCCATGGCGGATTGCGCGGCGAATGATACGGCGCAGCACATAGCCGCGGCCTTCATTGCCGGGAATGACCCCATCGACCACCAGGAAGGAACAGGCGCGGATGTGGTCAGCAATCACCCGCAGGGAATTGTTGGTGAGTTCCACAGAATTGCCCTGTGAATTCACTTCACGGGCAGCCGCCTTGATCAGGTTCTGGAACAGGTCGATTTCATAGTTGCTGTGCACATGCTGCAGCACGGCTGCAATGCGCTCCAGGCCCATGCCGGTGTCCACGCACGGCTTGGGCAGCGGGTGCAGCACGCCATCCGCAGTGCGGTCAAACTGCATGAACACCAGGTTCCAAACCTCGATGTAACGGTCGCCATCTTCCTCAGGGCTTCCGGGTGGGCCACCCCACACGTCCGGACCGTGGTCATAGAAAATCTCGGTACAGGGGCCACAGGGGCCGGTGTCGGCCATTTGCCAGAAGTTGTCGGACGCGTAACGTGCGCCCTTGTTGTCGCCGATGCGGATGATGCGCTCGGCCGGCACGCCCACCTGCTTGTTCCAGATGTTGTAGGCCTCGTCATCTTCCTGGTAAACGGTCACATACAGCTTTTCTGCAGGCAGGTTGTAGACGGTGGTCAGCAGTTCCCAGGCATACTGGATTGCGTTTTCCTTGAAGTAGTCGCCAAAGCTGAAGTTGCCCAGCATCTCGAAAAACGTGTGGTGGCGCGCGGTGTAGCCCACGTTCTCCAGGTCGTTGTGCTTGCCGCCTGCACGCACGGAGCGCTGGCTGGATGTGGCGCGGCTGTAGGGGCGCTTGTCCTTGCCGGTGAACACGTCCTTGAACTGCACCATGCCGCTGTTGGTGAACAGCAGGGTGGGGTCGTTGCCCGGCACCAGGCTACTGGAAGGCACAATGGCGTGGCCCTTGCTGGCAAAGAAATCTAGAAACTTTTCGCGAATGTCAGCGACTTTCATCTGGGGCACCCTTCCTGATTAATGCGGTATGCGACTTGCGGCATGCGGTTTTATGTCTAACCCTTGATTATAAGGCGAAGGGTTCAGAAAGAGTGACTGGCAAAGTCCATTCGATCGGTGAAAAGCCCTTTTACACCCATGGCTTGCAGTGTTTTGGCCTGTTCGATGTCGTTCACCGTGTACACCCGCACAATGCGGCCACTCGTGTGGATCCGGCGAATGGCCGTGGGCTCTGCCCCACTCCAGTGCAGGTGAATGGCGCTGGCCTGCAAGGCCTCTGCATGCAGCACCCAGTTCTCAGGCAAATGTTCATACAGCAGGGCCAAATCGAAGCCTTTCAGTGGCAAAAGGCTGGCATGGTAGAAACTGGAAAACACCCAGTGCTGCTGGATATGGCTTTGCTGGGCTTCCGGCAGTGTTTCTATCGCCTGCAACACGGCCTTGCCCAGCGCAATTGCATTTCCCGGATGGGTAGCCTTCAATTCCACATTGGCCCGCATGTTGTGCTGCAGGCAAAAATCAATGGTCTCTGCAAGGCTGGGCACCGGCTCGCCCTTCACTGAGAAATGGCGCAGGTGGCGGGTTCGTATGCTGTCGAAGCGGGTAAGGGCATCGGTGCCCGCCATGGCCGGGTCGATTGATCTTGCACAGCGCCCCATGACCCAGTCGTGATGAATCATGGGTGCGCCGTCCGCATTCAGCATCACATCAAATTCCACCGAGCTGAAACCCGCCTGGTGCGCAATTTCAAACCCCTTCAACGTGTTTTCCAGTTCGCCTTTTCCACTGCCGCGGTGCGCCCACCATTCCATGGCGTATCCTTGAAATGCAAAAACAGCAGTGTACAAACTTACAAGCCAAAGGAGATGGAAATGATCAAGGTCAGCGTGTTCTACCCGAACAAGGCCGGTGCACAATTCAACCATGAGTATTACAAGAATACCCACATGCCACTGGTGAAAAGCCGCATGGGCGCAGCCCTGAAGTATTACACCGTGGAAAAAGGACTTGCAGGCGGCGCGCCCGGTGAAGGCCCCACCTATGTGGCCATGTGCCACCTGCTCTGTGATTCAGTGGAAAGCTTTCAGGCTGCGTTTGGCCCGCATGCAGGGGAAATTCTGGCCGATGTGGCCAACTACACTGACATTCAACCCGTGATGCAAATCAGTGAAGTGGTAGTCGAACGCGCCTGAGGCGCAAGGCCTGCATTGATTTTCAAAACTGAAATGCCGCCAGGGGTCCAGCCTGTTTTTAGCTGGACTTCTTGACCCGAGCCAGGATTCTGTCGAACTGGCTTGCGAATGTCTTGGTATCGGCCGGGCTGTAGGCGGGCGGCCCGCCCGTGTCGATTCCACTGGCCCGCAGGGTGTCCATGAAATCCCGCATGGTGTGCAAGGCCTTGATGTTTTCTGCACTGAACAGTTCACCCCGGGGGCTCAGCACCTGCGCACCCTTGTCGACCAACTGGGATGCAAGTGGAATATCGCTGGTAATGACCAGGTGCCCTGCTTCCGCACGGCGCACTATTTCATCATCCGCTTCATCAAATCCTTTCGGCACCTGCAGCAGCTTGATGAATTTCGAGGGCGGCGTGCGGATGTACTGGTTGGCAACCAGCGTGGTTTCAATGGCCAAGCGGTCAGCAGCACGAAAAATGATTTCCTTCACCACCACAGGGCAGGCGTCTGCATCAACCCAGATTTTCATCATTTCCCTCAGCCTTTCGTGTATTGGATTGCATCCTAGCAAATCCGCAAACCTAGGGATGTTCCGAAGCGCAATCCCCTTTGCATTCCGCTACAGTTCAATCAAGAACAAAAACTTTTCAGGTGGTCAGCATGGGTTTCAAAGTCGCGTTTCTGGGTCTGGGTGTCATGGGTTATCCAATGGCGGGCCACTTGGTGAAAGCCGGTCATGAAGTGACCGTGTACAACCGCAGCACCGCCAAGGCCGAAAAATGGGTTGCCCAGCATGGTGGCAAAATGGCTGCCACGCCAGAACAGGCCGCAGCAGGCCAGGATTTTGTGTTCGCCTGTGTGGGCAATGACGACGACCTGCGCCAGATCTGCACCGGCATTAACGGCGCATTCCATGGCATGAAGCCAGGTGCAGTATTTATTGACCACACCACCGCCAGTGCAAAAATTGCCCGCGAACTGTTTGAACAGGCCAGGGATTCCGGTTTCGGTTTCATTGATGCACCGGTTTCAGGTGGACAGGCTGGTGCCGAGAATGGTCAACTGACCGTGATGTGCGGTGGTGTCCATGCGGATTTTGAACAGGCCAAGCCGGTGATTGCGGCCTTTGCCAAGGCAGTGACCCTGATGGGCGAATCCGGCAGTGGTCAGCTTACAAAAATGGTAAACCAGGTGTGCATTGCAGGCTTGTTGCAGGGCCTTTCAGAAGCCCTGAAATTCGGCATGAATGCTGGCCTGGATGTGAACAAGGCACTGGATGTGATTGGCAAGGGCGCAGCTCAAAGCTGGCAGATGGACAACCGTGGCAAGACCATGGTGGAAGGGAAATTTGATTTCGGTTTCGCAGTGGACTGGATGAGGAAAGACCTCAGCCTTGTGCTTGAGGAGGCGCGCCGCAATGGATCACAACTGCCTGTGACCGCACTGGTGGACCAGTTCTATGCAGAAGTGCAAGGCATGGGTGGCAACCGTTGGGACACATCCAGCCTGATCAAGCGCCTGTAATCTTTTGATGGAAACATGAACCTGTTTTGAGTAAAACACGCGAGTTATTTGAACGATCACCCACGGCTTGGGGCGTGGGTTTGGCGCTCATGGGCGCCATCTTTTTTTCCGGCAAGGCCATCGTGGTGAAGCTGGCTTACGCTTACCCGGTGGATGCCTCTACCCTGCTGGCCATGCGCATGCTGCTGTCGTTGCCGCTCTTTCTGGGGGCATTGGTGTTCACCATGCTTCGCGACAGGAACCCCGCAAAAATGACCCTGAAAGACTACGGGCTGATCACGCTTGCAGGACTGCTGGGCTACTACCTGGCCAGCCTGTTCGACTTCATGGGCCTGCAGTACATCACGGCCGGCCTGGAGCGACTGATCCTGTTCACCTATCCCTCATTGGTGCTGCTGATTTCCTGCATTCTGCGGCAACAGTGGCCCCAGCCCTGGCAGTTGCTCTGCATGGCCATCAGTTATGTGGGCTTGGCCGTGGTGTATGGTCATGAAACAGTGCTGGTGGGGAGCAACACGGCTTTGGGTGTGCTGCTGGTGTTTCTGTCTGCAGTTTGCTATGCCAGTTACCTGATTGTGGGCGAAGGCCTGTTGAAGCGCTTTGGCACGATTCGGGTGACGGCCATGGCCACGCTGGTGTCGGCCACCGCGATCCTGGTGCAGATCAATTTGCAGCAGCCCTTCAGCATCATTCTTGAACAGCCTTTGCCCGTGTGGGGCTGGTCACTGGTGAATGCCGTGTTCTGCACATTCGTGCCGGTGTTTTCCGTGATGACTGCCATCAGCCTGATTGGTGCACCCAAGGTGTCACAACTGGGAATGATCGGCCCGATTGCCACCATTGCACTGGGCACCTGGCTTTTGAATGAGCCATTCACCATCTGGCATGCGGCGGGCACAGCGCTGGTGCTGCTGGGCGTGGCCATGTTGAGTTTCAGGAAACAAGCAAAGGAAGAAAAACCGATATGAGCTCTACACCGACTTCAACACAGGGAAAAATTGTCCGCTTTCACAATACGGGCGCGCCCAACGTGCTTCACATGGAAGACATGGAACTTGGCCCACCCAAGGCTGGCGAAGTGCAGGTGGAGCACAGGGCGATTGGCCTGAACTTCATCGAGGTGTACTGGCGCACCGGTGTGTACCCAATGCCCCTGCCCTGCTGCCCCGGTACCGAGGGTGCGGGGGTGGTAAAGGCTGTTGGCGAAGGCGTGACAGATTTCAAACCCGGTGACAGGGTGGCTTATGGTTCAGGCCCGGTGGGATCGTACAGCACAGTGCGCAACATGCCAGCCCATCCGCTGGTGAAGATTCCGGACAGCATTGATTTCGAGACTGCTGCAGCCATGATGCTGAAAGGCCTGACAGCCCAGTACCTGCTACGCCGGGTGTACAAGGTGCAGGCTGGAGAAACCATCCTTTTTCATGCTGCCGCAGGTGGCGTGGGCAGCATAGCAACCCAGTGGGCAAAGTCACTGGGCGTGCGCGTAATCGGAACTGTTTCCACCCGGGCCAAGGCCGAGCAGGCACTTGCAAACGGATGCGCCGAAGTGATTGTTACAAGCGAAGAGAATATTGTTGAACGCGTAAGGTCGTTGACCGACGGCAAAGGCGTGCCGGTGGTCTATGACAGCGTGGGCAAGGACACTTTCGTGGCCTCCCTGGACTGCCTGAAACCACGAGGCATGATGGTCAGCTACGGCAATGCCAGTGGCAAGGTCGACCCGGTGCCCCTGCAGTGGCTTGCAGAGCGTGGTTCGCTGGTGCTGACCCGGCCTACCGTGGCTTCATTCACAGTGGACAAGGCCGAGTTGCTGGAAAGTGCAGCCGAGATGTTTGATGTGGTCGCCAGTGGTGCGGTGAGAATTCAGGTCAACCAGCGGTTTGCACTCAGCGATGTGGTGAAGGCGCATACGGAACTTGAGAACCGCAGGACGACTGGTTGCACGGTGCTGATTCCCTGACAACACTCAGCGCGAAGCGTTTGTCACTGGCTGGGTTGGTTAAGGCCATTCAGCGCGATTCCCAAGTCTTCGCCAGAAAACCTGTTGATCCCTTCTTGAAGTTCAACCTGACTCACCTCGCCCCGCAAAAAAGCGCGGCGGGGTCTCGGTGCCGGCCTGAAGGCCGAACGTGGCGGTTGAACCTCAAACGGGCAGGTTTTCCTGAAGGCGAAGCGCTTGTGATCTCGCTGCTGATTGGGCTTTAACACCGACTGTGACATTGCGCTGCCGAGAGGGCTGTACATCAGCAGTGAGTTCGTACGCCAAGTAGAGTGACCCGGCGCGACTGTGCTGACTGTGCTGACTGTGCTGACTGTGCTGACTGTGCTGACTGTGCTCAATGTGCTCAATGTGCTCAATGTGCTCAATGTGCTCAATGTGC
>DASUDJ010000356.1:0-11293 GCA_036275635.1 Limnobacter sp.
CAAGCGGGCGCCCTGCTTCACGGCGCTGGCATAGTCAAAACCTACGGGAGCCGCCACACATAGGCGGCATTTTGCAATGCCAAGGTCAAGCGGCTGATAAAGACCTGCACCTGAATGCTCGATCAACACATCCTTGCCGGCCACACCCAGGTCAGCTGCGCCATGCTGCACATAAGTTGGAACATCAGTTGCACGCACGATGATGATCTGCACGTCGGCGCGGTTGGTTCCAATAATCAGTTTTCGGGACTTTTCGGGATCCTCGGAGGGAACAATGCCTGCCTTTTCCAGCAGGGGCAGGGTTTCTTCGAAAATACGTCCCTTGGACAGGGCCAGCGTGATCATTTCAACATCCTCATTCCGCTACCCGCCTTACGTCGGCACCCAGCTTGCGCAGTTTTTCTTCCATGCGGTCATAACCACGGTCCAGGTGATAGATGCGGTCAATGCGGGTTTCGTCTGCTGCTGCCAGGCCGGCAATCACAAGGCCTGCGGAGGCGCGCAAATCAGTGGCCATGACTGTGGCACCGTCCAGTCTTTCCACGCCCTTGATGACAGCGGTGTGGCCTTCAATTTCAATATTGGCGCCCAGCCGCACCATTTCCTGGACATGCATGAAACGGTTTTCGAAAATGGTCTCGTTCACCACGGCTGTTCCATCTGCTACGCAATTCACAGCCATGAGTTGGGCCTGCATGTCGGTTGCAAAGCCAGGGAATGGCGCTGTTCGGGCACCCACTGCCTTGGGGCGACCCTGCATACTGGCATGAATGGTGTGGCCATCCACCTCGATTTTCAGGCCGGCTGCACGCAGCTTTTCCAGCGTGGCCTCCATGCTGCCTGCATCGGAATTGCTCAGGCGGATGTCACCGCCACATGCTGCGACTGCGCAGAGGAAGGTACCTGCCTCGATCCGGTCGGGCATCACCTTGTATTCACAGCCATGCAGCTTTTCAACACCATGGATTGTCAATGTGTCAGTACCAATGCCTTCAATCTGCGCACCCATCTTCACCAGCATGTGGGCCAGGTCAACCACTTCCGGTTCACGCGCCGCATTTTCAATCACCGTGGTTCCCTCGGCCAGGGTGGCCGCCATCATCAGGTTTTCAGTGCCAGTCACAGTGACCATGTCGGTAACGATTCGGGTGCCTTTCAGGCGCTTGGCCTTGGCATGGATGTAGCCCTTCTCAATCGAGATTTCAGCTCCCATGGCCTGCAGGCCCTTGATGTGCTGGTCAACAGGCCTTTGGCCGATTGCGCAGCCACCAGGCAGGCTGACACTGGCCTCTCCAAAACGGGCGACCAGGGGCCCCAGCACCAGGATACTGGCGCGCATGGTTTTCACCAGGTCATAGCTGGCAATCGGCTCCGAGATTTCCTCTGCACGCAGGGCCAGCTGGTTTTCGCCATGCCAGAAGCACTGCACACCCATGGAACCCAGGAGTCGCAGGCAGGTGTTGATGTCGCGGAGCCGGGGCACATTGGTGACCGTCACCGGCTCGGATGTCAACAGACTGGCACACAGGATCGGCAAGGCCGCATTCTTTGCACCGGAAATCGACACTTCGCCATGCAGCGGCTTGCCGCCTCGAATCAAGAAAGAGTCCATTAAAAGGCAGCCCCGTTCATTTTTGTTGTTGGGCCCATTCTGCGGGCGTCCATGTTTTCATCGACAGGGCGTGGATTTCCTCGCGCATCCTGTCTCCCAGTACTGCATAAACTTTCTGGTGCCGCTGAATTGGGCGCAAACCCTCGAATGCGCTGGCTACGATCACTGCCTCGAAATGCTGACCGTCACCAAGCACAGCCAGGTGCTCGCACTCCAGGCCCTGCGCAATATAGCCCCGAACAGTTTCAGGCAACAACATGATTTTTCCTATCCTTTTGATTCAATGGCACTATTATCCCCTTAATTTGTAACCTGAGGTCACCATGCGCATCGCAATTGCGGTCAGCAGCAACCAGGCCACCAAGGCGATGCCCAGGCTGAACCAGGGGCTGACGTCGCTGACTCCGAAAAAGCCGTAACGGAAGCCGTCAATCAGGTAGAAGAAGGGATTGAAATGGGAAATGGTCTGCCAGACAGCGGGCAGGGAATGAATGGAATAAAACACGCCTGACAGGAATGTGGCGGGCATGATGATGAAATTCTGGAATGCCGCCAGTTGGTCAAACTTTTCCGCCCAGATACCGGCAATTACGCCCATTGTGCCCAGCAGGGCTGAACCAACCAGCGCATGCACAAGTATCCACACGGGGTTGTACACATGCAGGCCCACAAAGGCCACGGTGACCAGCAATACGCCCAGGCCAACCACGATGCCGCGGGCCATGGAGGCCAGCACATACGCAGAGAAGAACTCGAAGTGTGACAGGGGTGGCAGCAGAACAAACACCAGGTTGCCCGTGATTTTCGACTGGATCAGGCTTGAGGAAGAATTTGCAAACGCATTCTGCAACACCGACATCATGACAAGGCCAGGCACCAGGAAGGCGGCATAGCTGACACCCGGGTAAGGCTCCACCTTGCCGTCCAGCACATGGGAAAAAATCATCAGGTAAAGCAGCGCGGTGACCACCGGCGCCAGCACAGTCTGAAAACTGACTTTCCAGAAACGCAGGATTTCCTTTTTGAACAGGGTTTGCCATCCGGTCATTGCACGCCCCCGCTCATCAACTGCACAAACACTTCTTCAAGGTCGGGTTTTTCAATGCTGCACTCCAGCACATCCAGGTGCTCTTTTCTGCACTGCGCCAGGATATGCTCAATGTCGGAGGGATTGCCCAAACCAAGCGTGTAGCGTCCGTTCACCGGACTTGATTTCAGCACCTGCGCCTGGAGAGCCGCAGGCAACACTCCATTCAACTGCAGGGTCAGGGTCTGGCTGGCATGTTTTTTCAACAGATTGGGCGTGGTGTCTACAGTCAGCACTTCACCCTTTTTCAGCATGGCAATGCGATTGCAGAGCGTTTCCGCCTCTTCCAGATAATGAGTCGTGAGCAGGATGGTGTGGCCTTTCTGGTTCAGTCCGGCCACAAACTTCCACAGGGTTTGACGCAACTCCACATCCACGCCAGCAGTGGGTTCATCAAGAACGATCACCGGTGGCTTGTGCACCAGGGCCTGGGCAACCATCACCCGCCGCTTCATGCCACCCGACAGGGTGCGCATGTTGTTGTCGGCCTTGTCGCTGAGGCTCAGTGAATGCAGCAGTTCATCAATCCAGTCATCATTCTTTTTCAGGCCAAAATAACCGGATTGAAAACGCAGGGTTTCCCTGACCGAGAAAAATGGATCAAACACCAGTTCCTGCGGCACGATGCCGATACTGCGGCGGGCATCCCGAAACTGATCAACCACGTCAAACCCCATTACCCGGGCAGCGCCGGAAGAGGCACGACTCAAGCCGGCAATAATATTGATCAGGGTGGTCTTGCCAGCCCCATTGGGCCCCAGCAGCGCGAAGAACTCCCCTTCCCTGACGGTCAGGGACACATTGTTCAAAGAACGGAATTCGCCGAAAAACTTGGATACAGAGCTGAGCTCTAGAGCAAACGACATGACAGGGCGCACCCCAGGGGGGGCGCGTGGATTTTTATGGGAAAAGGGATTGTACCCCGTAGGCGGCAATCAGGCTGTTCAACTGTGCTGGTGGATGCTGCAGTTCGAGGGATTTGTCGGATTTAAGCATCCGCCTGGCCGCCAGGATAACCGCCAGGGCGGTTGAGTCAATATGCTTCACCGCGGAGAAATCAATCACGTGGTCACCCTGCCCCAGCCCCTTGCGAAGCTGTTCCAACACCGCACCCCCGTTGCGAACCGTGATTTCCTCGACTGCCAGCTTCATGTCAGCCCTTTGTGTTCAGGGTTTTCAGGGTCTGAATCAGCCCGTCCACACCAGAATTGGCCAACACGGGGCCAAACTGGGCCTTGTATGAATCCACCAGCCACAGGCCCAACACACTCAGGTCATAAATCAGCCACTTGCCGTCCTTCTTTTCAACCCGATAGGCCAGGTCTACAGGGGGCGCACCTTTCTGGATGACCCGGCTGTTCACGATGACATCCGTGTCCTCCGGACGGGCACGCAGACGGTCCACCTGCAATGTCTGATCGCCCACCTGCGCCAGGGCGCCGGAATAGGTCTTCACCAGGAGGGCGCGGAATTCCTTCGTGATCTGTTCACGTTGCTCTGGAGTGGCTTCACGCCATGGACGGCCAACCACCAGTTGAGTCATGCGACGGAAATTCACATTCGGCATCACTTTCTGGTCGATCAGGGCATCCAGCTTGCGGGGGTCGGAAAGCAGTTCCTGCTTCCTGGCCTTGATCTCCGTCAGTACTTCATTGCTGAATTTTTCAACAAACTCATTTGCAGGCACATCCTGCGCCAATGCAGCCTGGCCAAAAAAACCGAGGCCCAGCAGCAGCGCCACAATCCATTGATTCATCCTGTTCAAGGCAATACTCATGATTCTTCCAAATTTGACAACTGATTAGCTAAAAACGCGAAAAACGGCATGCGGTTGACCCCGGCCTGGAGACTCAGTCTGCCAAACCCAGGCTTTCCCGGGCACGCTGGCTTTGCTGCAAGTCCGCCGGAAAATCGCCCTGGCCAGCCTCATTCACCTGCTTCAGCAGGGCAGCCTTGAAAGGTGGATGTGCCTGGGGCGCTTCGCTGGTGGGCTCATCTTCATAGTCCTCATACACCCTTTCATTTGGATCCGAGGCACCATCGCGAATCAGGCTGGCCCTTCGTTTCAGGTAGGCATCACGTACAAAGGCGTACTGGTCAAGCGCAACCCGCTCCACCAGGTCAGTGGCGGGCAGCAGGCGAGCACGGGTATTCACCACGTTCACCACCAGCAGGCTGTTGCGCAGGCGAACATCATCCTGATGAAACAGTGGGTCAAGTGGGGCGTCAACAAAGCGGGCCGGTGCATCACGCAGGGTGCTGGGGCCAAGGACCGGCAACACGAGGTAAGGGCCGGAACCCACACCCCAGACGCCCAGGGTTTGGCCGAAATCCTCATCATTTTTCGGAAATCCCAGCTCGGTGGCCACATCAGCAAGGCCGACAATGCCCAGCGTGGTGTTCAGGGCAAAGCGGGTGATGTCATTGCCTGCAGCCTTTGGTTTGCCCTGCAACAGGTTGTTCACAGCCACGCTGACATCATCAAGGTTGGAAAAGAAATTGCCAATCACGGTCTTGATCTCTGGCGGCGTAATCTTGTCATAGCCCTGCGCCAGTGGCTTCACCACCGCCTTGTCCACCACCTGGTTGAAACTGTCAACCGAGCGGTTGAAACCCTCCAGGGGATCAGAATCGGAAGGCGCGCGCATGGTGGTGCAACCGGCGGCCAGGCTGGCGACACCCGCAAGCAGCAGAAACTTTCGAATGGATGTAAACACGCTATATCCCCTTGCTTACTTGTCAGATTCGCCTTCGGAGGCTTTGCTGAAAAGGAACTGGCTGATCAGGTTTTCCAGGACCACGGCCGACTGCGTGCGTGCAAACTTGCCACCACCCGCCAGGTTGTCCAGGTCGCCACCAGCCTCAATACCCACATATTGCTCACCCAGCAGGCCTGATGTCAGGATTCTAGCGGAAGAGTCTTTTGGAAACTGGAAGCCTTCCTCAAGATCAAGTGCCACCACTGCCCGGAAAGTGACCGGGTCCAGGTTGATGCTGGCCACGCGCCCAACGGTGACACCAGCGCTTTTCACGGGAGCCCTGGGCTTCAGGCCGCCAATGTTGTCAAACTCTGCAGTGACCCGGTATTGGTCACCGGTGGTGAATGAGCTCATGTTGCCAGCTTTCAGGGCCAGAAACACCAGCGCAAGAGCGCCCAGCAACACGAAAAGCCCCACCCAGAAATCAACTGCCGTATTCTTTTTCATACTTTTCAAACCTGTTAAATACTGAACATGAGTGCGGTGAGCACGAAATCCAGACCCAGAATCGTGAGGGAAGAAATCACCACGGTTCGGGTTGTTGCACGGGATACTCCCTCCGGAGTGGGTTGGCAGGCATACCCCTGATACAGGGCAATCGAACTGACGGCCACGCCAAAAACAACACTCTTGATGACGCCATTCAGGATGTCATCACGAACATCAACACCCGCCTGCATCTGTGACCAGAATGCGCCGGAATCCACACCGATCAGCAGCACGCCCACCACGTAGCCCCCGAAGATACCCACTGCGCTGAAGAGTGCAGCCAGCAGCGGCATGGACACCAGGCCAGCCAGCCAACGGGGCGCGACAATCCTGGCCTTTGGATCTACCGCCATCATTTCCATGGCGGTCAGTTGTTCTCCTGCCTTCATCAGGCCAATCTCGGCAGTCAGGGAAGTACCCGCCCGTCCCGCGAACAGCAGGGCGGACACCACAGGCCCCAGTTCGCGCACCAATGACAAGGCCACCAGCAAACCCAGCGCCTGTTCGGCACCATACCTGTTCAGCGTGTAGTAACCCTGCAAACCGAGCACAAAACCCACAAACAGGCCCGACACCACGATGATGACCAGGGAGAAATTGCCAATGAAATGAACCTGATCAATGACAAGGCGCGGCCGCATCAGGGCCTTGGGCAACAGGAGAAGCAAGGAAACCACGAAGCGGGCGAACACGCCCAGGCCAGTGATGGTCTGGATAACGCCTGCGCCCAGGCGTGAGATCAACAGGACTGGATTCATGCAAAATCCTCCTGCAGGTTGCTGGCCGGGTAATGAAACTTCACAGGCCCTTCAGGCAGACCCTTGATGAACTGCTGCACATAGGGGTCCTGGTTGGCTTCCACCTCGGCAGGCGATCCCTGCGCGAGCACGCGCCCGTTCGCGATCACGATCACATGGTCACTGATTGCGAAGGACTCGTGGATGTCATGCGTTACCACCACAGAGGTTGCGCCCAGCGCATCATTCAGTGTGCGGATCAGGTTGGCAGTGATGCCCAGCGAAATCGGATCAAGGCCAGCAAACGGCTCATCATAGAAAATCAGTTCCGGATCCAGCGCAATTGCACGGGCAAGGGCCACGCGCCGACTCATGCCACCGGAAATTTCGGATGGGAAAAGCTTGTGGGCACCGCGCAACCCGACTGCATGCAACTTCAGCAACACCAGGTCGCGAATGGCGGTTTCCGGCAAATTTGTGTGCTCCCGCAAGGGGAAAGCCACATTGTCAAATACGGTAAGGTCAGTGAACAGTGCGCCGAACTGGAAAAGCACGCCGATCCGCTTGCGAAAGGCATACAGTTGGGCTTTGCTGGCCGTCACCACATTCTGGCCCAATACTTCCACCTCACCCCGATTCACGGCATGCTGGCCGCACATCAGGCGAAGCAATGTTGTTTTTCCAGAGCCGGAACCCCCCATGACCGAGACCACCTTGCCCTTGGGAATATCCAGGGAAATGTTTTCAAGAATCAGGCGGTCCGAATAACCGAAATCAACGTTTTTTAACCGAGCTACAAAGCCCATTGGGGCTCCTCTAAGGGCGTCTGCAAATTTGAGCGGTATTGTACCCTGAAGCACCCCACAGCCACCATCGGAATGGTGACACCCCACCCCGCCGGGTATGAACACAAAGCGTGGAAATCAAGCGGTCACGTTAGTATCTGCCACTTTTCCAGAGCAGGGAAAACCCCGTGTTGCGCTTCAGCCGATTGATTACCCGTGTTTTCGAGTCTGCCTGCCTTGCCTGCAGCCTGCTTTTGCTGACTTCCTGTGTTTCCACGGCCACCGTCGAAACTGTTGTGGAAACACATCGTTCAACAGAACAGGCGCTGGAACTTGGCGCCGTGTTCTGGGCTGACAGGACACGCCACAGCACCAACCCATGGAAAAGACATCCACAGACATTCTCTTTCCGCCTGGAAAACATTCCGGCCAGCCATGTGCTTGAGCTGTTGTCCAGAGAATTGCAACTAGGCTATGAAATTGATGGCTGCGGTGAAGCACCGGTCAGCGTGGTGGGCAGCAACATGCCGCTGCAACAGGTGATTGAAAGCCTGGAAACTCAAGCCTCCGCCACAGTCGGCTTCCAGGGTCAGCAATTGACCCTGCGCTGCGAGGCAGACGAGCTGCGCGTGTACAACCTGGATTACCTGTCGATTTCACGGCAGATGAACGACATCTCCAGCCTGAGTTCTGCCCTCGCCGGCAATGGCCGAGAGCCCGGCGCCGACCGCCGGGAAACGGGCAACAGGTCTGAGCTGGTGCTGAACAACACCCAGCAGCATGACCTTTGGAGTGATTTGGCGCTGCAGATTGAACAGATCATCCAGGCACAGATAAAGCCTGTGGAATTGACCACGAGGGAACGCGTGGTGGACCAGGAGGAAGACCGCACCTACGCAAGTGTGCGCCAGGCAAATGCAGCCCGGTCAAAACCCCGCATGAACAGCGCCACGCAGGTGTCGACAGAAAAGCGGGACACCACCATTTCGCGGCGGGAAACGCGGTCAGGCCGGGTGATTGTCAATCCGGAATCAGCCACGGCCTCCGTGATCGCAAAACCAAGCCAGCACAGGCGGGTTGCCCAATGGCTCGAGCAGGTTCAACGCCGCGTGGACAGGCAGATCGTGATTGAGGCGGTCATCACTGAAATTTCATTGAATGAGCGGTACGAACGGGGCATCGACTGGAATGTGCTACGGCAGAATGGTATTACAGCAGGCCTTGCAGTGCAGGGCCTGAACCTGGTGAACCCGGCTCTCACCCTGAGCGCAATGAAAACGACCGACAGCAGCGACACGAACGTGGTGTTGAAACTGCTGGAGGAGTTTGGC
This sequence comes from Limnobacter sp., assembly GCA_036275635.1. Taxonomy (GTDB): domain Bacteria; phylum Pseudomonadota; class Gammaproteobacteria; order Burkholderiales; family Burkholderiaceae_B; genus Limnobacter. The sequence continues at coordinate 8,801 of DASUDJ010000356.1, forward strand.
CGAACCGATGTGCTGTCTTCACCCCGGGTGGTCACCATGAACCAGCAGGCTGCAGTGCTGAAGGTGATCGACAACCGGGTCTACTTCACCACCGATGTTCAAACCAGCGCCCCCACGCAGAACAGCCCCGCATTTTCGACCTTCACCACGCAGGTCCAAACTGTGCCAGTGGGGTTCCTGATGACAGTTACACCACAGATTTCCGACAACAATGCCATCCAGTTGCGGGTCAGGCCCACGCTCAGCAGGATTGTCGGATTTGTGCAGGATCCAAATCCAGCACTTCAGCAACTGAATATCGTCAGCCGAATACCAGAAGTGCAAACCCGGGAACTGGAATCCATCCTGCGCCTGAAAAGTGGAGAGATGGCCTTGCTGGGAGGCTTGCGTCAACGGGAGCTCAGTGATCTGGACAGGGGTATCCCGGGTACGCCGGGAATGTTTGATCTTCTTGCCAAAAGTGAAACCCGGGGCGACAGGCACATTGAGCTGGTTGTCCTTCTGAAGGCAACAGTGCTGGACAGCGCGACTGCAACAGCATCACCTCAACAGGCTGAACAGCGGGAACTGGATCACGCTCTCTCTTCCAGCCTGACGCTTTATCAATCCGGGCAGGCCAACGCCCTGAAGAATTTGCTGAACTTGCTGATGAACCGGTATCCCCATGCGCCAGAGCCGTTCTACAACATGGCCATACAGCAGGCACAAGAGGGCAATATTCCGCAGGCAATTGACTACCTGTCGAAGGCTGAAACACTGTGCGTGAATCAAACCTGCCACTTGCCACTGCTCACGGTGCGGGCACTGATACAGGCACGCCTGCCATGACAGCATTGGCACGAGAATCCAACCCATTCAGCAGCATTGATGCCCTGATCGACCATGCAATCGCCCTGCGGGCGTCGGATATACACATCACACCCAGACCGACGGGATTTTGCGTTCAACTGCGCATGCACGGCTTGCTGGATGACCCCACGGAAATACCGGCAGAAACCGGTCGGCTGTTGATCCAGGCACTGAAGGCGGAGAGCAGGATGAATATTGCCGAGACCAGGCGCCCGCAGGATGCAAGGCTAAGCCGCCACGAAGTGGATCTGCGCCTGGCAACGCATCCCAGCCTGCATGGCGAAAACATGGTGATCCGCCTGCTGAGCAGGAATTCAGGAAGGTCACTCGAGGAACTCGGCCTGGACTCTACTGCCATGGCGCATTTGCATCAACTACTTGAACATGAAACCGGGCTCCTGCTGGTGGCTGGCGCCACTGGAAGCGGCAAAACCACCACGCTGCACGCCTTGCTGAACCAGCTTGGCGACCGGGCCGGGAGAATTGCCACCCTGGAAGACCCAGTCGAAATCATCAATCCAAGGGCGGTGCAAACAGACCTGTCCCGACTGGCCCATCTTGATTTTGCCTCTGGCCTTCGATCCTTGATGCGACAGGACCCGGACACCATTCTGGTCGGCGAAATACGGGACGAGGACACAGCCGAACTGACGCTGAATGCCGCACTGACCGGGCACAGGGTATTTGCCTCAGTGCATGCGCCCGATTGCCTGGGAGCCCTGTGCCGGTTGACTGAACTGAACATCAGCCTGGGCAGCCTGCTGAACTGCCTGAACGGAATTGCCACATTGCGCCTGAAACCTGCTGCCAGTGGCCAGGGCCAGGTACTGCAGGCTGAAATCATGAACCTGCGCAGCATGCCCAGGCGGGATGTACTCGCCTGCCACCGGCTCGAAGACCTGCTGCAACTGTGCAATGACAGAAGTTTCCAGCCTTTTCCAGGGCAGGCGGGATGCAACAGATGAAACACACCTTGTCCGGAAAACAGATCAACAGCAAAACCTGGCAGAACTGGCTTGGCCAGTGGGCGGAACTGCTTCAATCCGGCATGCCCGTGCTGGATGCACTTTTGCTGAGCAGCGAGCTGCAGGCTGCCACTCGCCAGGGAACACTTCTGCAGCATGGCCTTAGACGAACATGGAGCTTTCTGAATGAGGGGCAAGGTTTTCAAACCGCCTTCCGGGCGTCATTCGGACAGATTCCGATTGCACTGGAAGTTGGCCTGTTGTGTGCCCAGGCCAGCGGCGACCTGCCCGCGGCATTGAAAGAACAAATCCAGCGGTGGAAGCTCACCACCAACGCAAGCAGCCAACTGGCAAAAAGCCTGGTGTATCCCGGACTGGTCATGCTGGCAGCTTTCGCATGCTGGATTTTGCTCCATCACATCAGCAAGCCTCATCTGCCAACCAATGCCTCTCAGACAGGCGGGTGGGACGCCACGTCCAGCCTGATGATGGGGGGAGGCCTCCTGCTGCTGGCACTGAGCCTGATTCTGAAACGACGAAACAGTGCGGGTGCCAGTTTATTTGCAACATGGCTGCCGGGGTGCAACTGGGCTTCTTCGGGCTACTACCACCTGCTCGCCTGCGAACTGCAGGCAGGCCTCGACCTGATGTATTGCCTGCGCCACAGGACCATTCCCTC
>DASUDJ010000357.1:0-4724 GCA_036275635.1 Limnobacter sp.
GCACTTCACCCCCAGCTACAACCCCTGGGACCAGCGCCTGTGCGTGGTGCCTGATGGCGACCTGTTCAAGGCCCTGAAAAAAGGCAAAGCCGATATCGTGACTGACCACATCGACACCTTCGTTGAAAACGGCATCAAGCTCAAGAGCGGGCAAGTGCTGGAAGCCGACATTGTGATTACCGCCACTGGCCTGGACCTGCAGATCCTGGGTGGCCTGACTGCCCATGTGGACGGCAAGCCTGTGAATGTGGGCGAAGTGATGAGCTACAAGGGCGTGATGATGAGCAGCATTCCGAACTTCGCCATGGTGTTTGGTTACACCAATGCGTCCTGGACCTTGAAGGCTGACCTGGCTGCTGAATTCGTTTGCCGCGTGATCAACCACATGGACAAGCACGGCTACAACCGCGTGGTGCCGAATGCGGAAGGTGTTGAAGCTGACAACAGGCCGCTTTTCGACCTGGAAGCAGGTTACATGAAGCGCGCTGCAGACCGACTGCCCAAGCAGGGCCCTGCAGCGCCCTGGACCATTGAAAACAACTACCTGGCTGACCGGCCGGTATTGAAGAAAGGCCAGATTGAAGATGGTGTGCTGGAATTTGCGAAGGCTGCTGCGGTTGCTCCGAAAAAGCCTGCAACACGCAAGGCGGCCAAGCAGGCCACCAAACAGGCGGCTTGAGCAACCAGGCTTGTCAGTCAGGCTGGTTAACCGGCCTTGAGACACAAACTGACTTCGGGCTTTTCAGTACAAACAGCGGGTTTCAGAAGCTTCTCGAAACTTCTGAAACTTGCTGCTCACCCACCCTCACCCATCCTTCTGATTTTTCATTGGAAATCAGTATCCAGGTTTCTACTTCTGGCTGATTCAGCAACACCCAATCAGTTTCGATTGCTGCAGGACATGTTTCCGATTCATGTACTGTCTTGTTGATCGCCAGCAGGCAATTGCCCTCCGACATCCACATCAAAAGCCTTACTTCATCCTGTTCTGAAATGGATGTCTCTTCCCAGGCTGGATTGAGACTGTAATAGGCCTCTGTCTCCAGAGTTTGAACCTCACCAAAGCTGCGGGTTTCAATGTGTTTTCTTTTCATCACCTTGACTTGGCCTGCTTGAACGCTTCTGGTGATAGCCCGGCTAAAGGCCAGGTTAAGTGTGGGCCTGATTGTCAGGTGGTGAGTGATTTCTGCCCGGTCTTCTGGTGTGTGCCTCAAGGCAATTGAACTCTGGTTGGAACGGTATTCTGGTTTGCCTTCTCCAAGAAAATTCTTATACACAAATGCTTCATTGTGGAATGAGGTTTGTTGCGCACAAGCAGGCAATCCGGTAAGGGTGACGCTGAAAAGCGCCAAAAAGCGGGTCATGTTCATCATGCTTATTCATTTTTGCGGTGGATTGATCAACAAACCAGGGTGATAAATCTTGGAGCCTTTGAACTTGGTCAGTACATTTCGTCTGTTGGCCTGGGAGTAGGAGCAATAAACCCAACCGGAGTTGGGTGAGTTGGGTAAAAAGTGTTCAAGAATCAGCTGATCGAAAACCAGATTGCTTTCGATCCAGTTTGCCACTTCCACCACAGTATGCCCCGGCACTGTGAAGTCCACAGCTTCTCCATGGGAGTGTTGGGAGCGGTCGGACCCATTGACAGCCTTGCTCACCGCTGGGCTTCTGTAGCCGCTTAGTATGATTAATCGCTTTTTGAAGTGTTGCTGAACCGGTTCAAGAATATGCTCTGCAATTCTCTTCAGGTTATTGATGATTTTTGGATCAGAAACACTGTTCGCCAGGCCAGTGCCAGTTTTTGTAAGGTCTGCAAGGCTGAAATGAATTGAAAGACATGTTGAGGATTTCTGGTTGCAGGCTGATTGCAGGTTCATCTCTGGGGCGTAAGTGTCAGTAAGCTGGCAAGAGTAAGCGTTGCCCCAGGGATTCCAAAAACCCCCCCATATTGCTTAAACCCTCTTCAGTACAGCTTTAGAAACCGGCCCCATAACCCAGCCTGTCCAATCCGCGCGACGCCCGCTGCGCCCTTGCCGTTCTGAAGCCCTGCACCTGCTCTTCCCTCACTTCGAACTCACCGCCCAGTGGCACTTCCAGCGTGCTGGTGTCGAAACTGTCCAGGCTTCTGTTCAGGCCCAGCAGGTCGCTCCGGCCTATTGTGAACAGCGCCTTGCCCATCGGGAAATTGCCCTGGGCGCGAATGGTGTCCCGCAGGGTTTCCACTTCAAGGATTTCTTCTCCGTTGACAAAATAATCAATCGGCCGGGGAACATCCGGGTAGCGTTCTGCCCATGCAGGCAGGCTCAGGAAAACAGTGGCTGAAAAAACAAGGCAGGATAGGGTTTTGCTCAACATGGCGACTCCTGGAAAAAATTGAGTGCGCCTTGATTGTTAGGGTGATACTTTCCCGGTGATATACAAATGATGACGCATCGTATGTTTATAGAATGCGCCCATGCGGCTGTCCATCGGGCTTACCCTTCGCTCGAAATAGGTATGCTACTGCTGTGACTCGACATACCTCGCCTGATGATTCCCTGAAAAAGCTGCCCTACGCCTGGCGGAGGGTGGTGCTGTTTGCCGACAACATGGCAACCGCCAGGGTGGCAGATGCAATCGGCCGAAGCCCAAAGCAGCAGTTGACCTGGATTGGCCTGGCCGCATTGCCCCTGCTGCTGCCATTCGGCATACCCGGCATTGCCACCACGCTGGGCTACCTCACCTTCTTGTTGGGCCTGGGCTATGCATTCGGGTACGGCATCCCGGTTCCCAAATCACTTGGGGAGAAGCGCCTGCCGCCGAAGGCAGCGTCGGTGCTGCAATCCCTGCTGGCGGTGTTCATCCGCCGGGTGGCACCGCACAGCAGGCCACGCCTGTTCATCATGAGCCATCCGCGCCTGCGGCCTTTGAACGGGCTGGTGCTGGCATTCGCCGGCCTGTCCATGGCGGCCCCGGTGCCATTTGCCTCATTTGACAATGTGCTGCCGGCAGCAGCCATGGTGTGCATCACCTTTGGCCTACGCGTGCGGGACGGCAGGCTGGTGCTGGTCGGCTATGTATTCACCGCAATGGCTGCTGCCCTGGTGGGGCTGTTGTGGTGGGGTGGATATGCGCTGTTCATGTGGGCCATGCAGCAGCCCTGGGTGAGGCAGTGGCTGAGTTGGCTATTTTCCTGAGCGCCTGCGGTTTGCGCCAACGAATCCGGGCGATTGTTCTATAGAATCACAGGGAAACCCCCAGCCGGAGCGCAATCACATCATGACAACCAAGCAAACGATTGATTTCTATTTTGACCTGACCAGTCCATACAGCTACGTGGCTGCGGAGCAGATTGAAGAAATTGCAGCAGCGGGCAATCGCACCGTGAACTACAAACCCACCCTGCTGGGTTTCGTGTTCAAGAGCACCGGCAACAGCGCCCCGATGATGAACCCGGCCAAAGGCAGGTACTCTGCAAAAGACTTTGCGCGCACAGCCCGCTTCCACGGCCTGACGATCAACTGGCCGAAGAAATTTCCGATCAATGCAACTGCTGGCTCGCGTGCAATCCTGCAGGTGCTGAACACCCAGCCGGAAAAGGCAGGCGAACTGACCCGCGCCCTGTACAAGGCCTATTTTGTGGAGGGCAAGGACATCACTGATGATGCAGTGGTTGCTGAAGTGGTCACTTCAATCGGCCTGGATGGTGCTGCCCTGATGGAGGCTGCGCAAAGCGATGCACTGAAGGAACAATTGAAATCTGCCGTGCAGGAATCAATTGATGCCGGCATGTTTGGCGCGCCGTATTTCGTGGTGGATGGTGAGCCCTTCTGGGGCCAGGACCGCATGGAACAGTTGCGCCGCTGGGTGGTTGAGGGGCCGTTCTGAACATGGCGGTGCTGGATTCCAACAATGTAAAAAACCGGCCCGACTTCGCAGCCAACAGTGCTGCATTGAAAAAGCTGGTGGATGAACTGAAAGCCAACCTGGCGGTGGTGGCGCAGGGTGGCGGCGTGGCTGCGAATGAGCGGCACAAGGCCAAGGGCAAATTGCTGCCGCGTGAGCGGGTGGCGGGCCTGCTGGATCCCGGTTCGCCTTTTCTTGAGCTGGCACCACTGGCCGCCTGGGGCATGTATGGTGGGGTTGCGCCGGGTGCGGGTGCAATTGCAGGCATAGGCCGCGTCAGCGGCGTGGACTGCATGATTGTCTGCAACGATGCCACGGTGAAAGGGGGTACCTACTATCCTCTTTCCGTGAAAAAGCATTTGCGTGCGCAGGAAGTGGCGGCAGAAAACAACCTGCCCTGCATTTACCTGGTGGATTCCGGCGGTGCCAACCTGCCCAACCAGGATGAAGTGTTTCCCGACCGGGACCATTTTGGTCGAATCTTCTTCAACCAAGCCAACATGAGTGCGCAGGGCATAGCGCAAATCGCCGTGGTGATGGGCAGTTGCACCGCCGGTGGTGCGTATGTGCCCGCCATGAGTGATGAAGCCATCATCGTGAAAAACCAGGCCACGATTTTCCTGGGTGGCCCGCCCCTGGTGCAGGCGGCCACCGGTGAAATTGTGAGTGCAGAAGAACTGGGCGGTGCAGATGTGCACACACGGCTTTCCGGTGTGGCCGACCATTTGGCTGAGAATGACCAGCATGCGCTGGAAATTGCACGCCGCATCGTGGCCAACCTGGGGCGGCCCGAGAAGCGTTACCCCTGGGCTTTGAGCGAACCCCGTGAGCCACTGTAC
>DASUDJ010000358.1:0-2418 GCA_036275635.1 Limnobacter sp.
CTGCAGGCTCTCAGTCAACTCTTGAAGATCGCTGCTGCCCAGCCCCTGTTCCATGAATTGCCGGTACCGGCTTTGCCGCTCAAATGGCGTGTTCCCCAGTTGCCAGTACACTGGCAGGTCGGTCAACCAGGCTTCATTCACTACACCCGCATGGGCGGCGAAACTGCTCCAGGGGTAAGTGGCCAAGTCGCGTGCGCCGGCCTGGCGGGTGGCCAACTGCTCAACATACAGGCAGGCTTTCAGGCTGCGGGTACCAGGCTGCACCAAGGTGGATTTGAAGCGCGGCTCCCACAGCGCGCTGGAATTCACTTCCTGAACCTGCCGCACCGCCGGTGAAAAATAGCGGTTCAGGTTTTGCACGAAGCGGCCCGCCTGGTTGGCCTCTTGAGTGCTCAACATCAGCAGGGCACCGGCAGGCACCATGCAGTAAGCATGAATACTCACACCCTCTTCTTCTGCGCTTTTCGGCAACTGGGCATGGAACAGGGAAAAGGCGTCGCGGTTTTTGAATACAGCCTGACCACCCACGCCATGCAGTTCCAGCACCATGGGGCAACCAGGAATGAAGAGGCGGGCTTGCCGGGCCATTTGGTGGTGAGCCGGTCAGGTTTGCAGACCAGGCACAGTAAGGCGCTGGTGCTCTTTCATGGCGTAGCGGTCTGTCATGCCGGCAATGTAGTCTGCAATTGCGCGGGGAATGTCGGCTTCCGAGCGCTGGTAAAACTGGGGTGGCAGCAGGCGGGGGTCTTCCATGAAGGTGGAAAAAAGCTCCCGAACCACGCGCCGGGCTTTCAAGGTGGCCCGCAGCACCTGGTAGTGCTGGTACAGCGCTTTGCGCAAAAACACTTTCAATTGGTGGTTCAGCTCGGCCATTTCAGAACTGAAACCAATCAGCTTGTCAGCCAGCTGCACATCCGCCACGCTGGTGGGCTTCATCATCTGGATGCGCCGGTCTGACTCATGCAGCAGGTCCTGCACCAGAGCATTGATCATGCTGCGCACTGTTTCATGAATCAGCCTGCGGCCTTCCAGCCGGGGGTGGCGCGCCAGCACCTTGTCCAGGTGCATTTTGAACAGCGGCACTTCAGCAGTTTGTTCCAGGGTAATCAACCCCGAACGCAGGCCATCATCAATGTCGTGGTTGTTGTAGGCAATTTCATCCGCCAGGTTGGTGACCTGCGCCTCAAGCACCGGGCGTCGGTTGCTTAAAAACCGGTCCGCCACCTCGCCCAGCCTTTCAGCATTCGGACGGGAACAGTGTTTCAAAATGCTTTCACGGGTTTCAAAACACAGGTTCAAGCCGTTGAATGCAGCATATTTTTCTTCCAGCTCATCCACCACCCGCAGGCTTTGCAGGTTGTGCTCAAAGCCACCGTAAGGCGACATGCATTCATTCAGCGCATCCTGCCCGGCATGACCGAAGGGCGTATGGCCCAAGTCATGCGCCAGGGCCACGGCTTCTGTCAGTTCTTCATTCAGGCCCAGGTTTCGGGAAATGCTGCGGGCTATCTGGGCCACTTCCAGGCTGTGTGTCAGCCGGGTTCGATACAGGTCACCCTCGGTGTTGACGAACACCTGGGTCTTGTATTCCAGCCTGCGAAATGCAGCGCTGTGTATGATGCGGTCACGATCCCGTTCGAACTCGGTGCGGCCTTCCGGGCTTTGTTCCGGATGCAGCCTGCCGCGGGTGTTGGCTGAGCTGACTGCATAGGGGGCCAGGCTGAGTTCGAAGTTGCGCATGCCTTAGTTCCCCGCCCTGACCCCAGCCCCCAGGTCTTGCAAAGTCTGCCTCACCAGGGCTTCATCTGCACCGGAGACAGTGGCCTTGCCCAGGCTGTTCAGCAACACATACTTGATTGAACCGGAATCGGCCTTTTTGTCATGCGCCATCAATTCCATGTACCTGTCCAACCCCAGGGCAGGCGGCTCCACGGGCAGGCGGGCGTCCTTCACCACTTTTTTCAGGCGTTCGGCTTCTGCGGCACTCAACTTGCCCAGCCGCTTGCACACCTCGGCTGCAATCACCATGCCACAACCCACTGCCTCGCCGTGGTACCAGGCACCGTAACCCATGCCGGCCTCGATTGCATGGCCAAAGGTGTGGCCGAAATTCAGAATGGCGCGAATACCGCCTTCCCGTTCATCCTGCGACACCACATTTGCCTTGATTTCGCATGAACGTTTCACCACCTGGGCCAACAATGCCGCATCACGGTTCAAGAGTGCGGCCATATTCTGTTCAACCAGTTCAAGATAGGCTGTGTCCGCGATTGCACCATGCTTGATGATTTCAGCCAGGCCGCAACTCAACTCGCGGTCAGGCAATGTATTCAAGGTTGAAATGTCGGTAACCACCATTTGCGGCTGGTAGAAAGCACCAATCATGTTCTTGCCGAGCGGATGGTTGATACCGGTTTT
>DASUDJ010000359.1:0-2476 GCA_036275635.1 Limnobacter sp.
CCTTTCCACGCTCTCGGTTTTCGTACAGAAAATTCAACCCAACCAGACATTGCCCCAGTTGCCCATGAGCCATGGTGCAGTCATGTCAAAATCTGAAACACAGGCCGGGCACCAGGTGACAGTGCTTGGCGAAGTGCCGGAAAAAACCTTGCGGCTTTTTCTGAAATCCATTCGTTGGAAATCTCAATAACAGGGAAGTATTAAAATGAGAGACGAAGTATTGAATTCCCGAAAACTCTTCCTTGCAGCCTTGTTCTTTCTGGCTGCACTCCTGTCCACCTGGTCTGTGCCTGCGCCGGCTCAGGCCAATGCGCGGGGCTTGCCTGACTTTTCAGACTTGGTGGACCGGGTTGGGCCTGCAGTGGTGAACATTCGCACCACGCAAAAGGTGAGCCAGAATCCGCAGGGTTTCCCCGGAATGGATCCAAATGATCCCTTCTTTGAATTTTTCCGCCGCTTCATGCCGCCCGGCACACCCATGCCAGGCCAACCACCCCGCGGTGGCCAGAAAGCGCCTGAACGCGAGGTACCCAGCGGTGTTGGTTCTGGTTTCCTGATTGATTCAGACGGCTTTCTGCTGACCAATCACCATGTGGTGGACGGTGCTGAGTCCATTATCGTGACCTTCCCGGACAAGCGTGAATTCAAGGGCAAGGTAATCGGCTCTGACCAGCGTACGGATGTGGCCCTGGTCAAGATTGAAGGAAAAGGTTTTCCCTTCCTGAAAATCGGCAATGTGAACAACACCAGGGTTGGCCAATGGGTGGTTGCCATCGGCTCGCCATTCGGGCTGGAAAACTCGGTGACGGCCGGTATCATCAGTGCGAAGGGGCGTGACACCGGGGAATACCTGCCTTTCATACAGACTGATGTGGCCGTGAACCCCGGTAACTCGGGTGGCCCACTGCTGAACCTGGACGGTGATGTTATCGGCATCAACTCCCAGATTTACAGCCGCACAGGCGGTTTCATGGGCATTTCTTTTGCCATTCCGATTGATGAAGCCATGCGCGTGGCCAAGCAACTGCGTGAAAGCGGGAAGGTAAGCCGTGGACGGATTGGCGTGGGCATTGGTGAAGTAGACAAGGATGTCGCCAAGGCGCTTGGACTGGATTCTGCGGTGGGTGCGCTGGTCGGTTCGGTTGGCAAGGACAGCCCTGCAGACAAGGCTGGTGTGATTGCTGGTGACATCATCCTGAAGTTTGACGGCAAGAAAGTGGAAAAAGCATCCGACCTGCCACGCATCGTGGGTGACACCAAGCCTGGCACCAAGTCGACCATGACTTTGTGGCGCAAGGGAGCGGAGAAAACCGTGTCCATCACAGTTGCCGAATTTGAAAATGAATCGGCCAAGCCTTCTAATGCGCCTGCAGACAAGCCCAAACCAGCAGAGGCCGACAAGTTGGGCCTGACTGTGACTGACCCCACCGCCCAGGAAAAATCAGGTCTTAACCTGACCGGTGGCGTGGTGGTGCGCAGTGTCGCAGGTGCAGCAGCATCTGCCGGTATTGCTGCGGGGGATGTCATCTTGAGGGTGGGCCGCACAGACATCACCTCGGCGAAGCAATTTGCCGAGTTGGTGAAGGCCATTCCAAAAGGGCAAGCCACACCCATGCTGGTTCGTCGTGGGGAAAACTCATTTTTTGCAGTTCTGACGCCTTGAGATACTCAGGCAGGCGTGCCTGAAAGGCTTGGCAAAATATGCTGTAAAGCCAAGCCTGATCAGGTAAAATAGCGTGTTACCGAAATTTTCAGGGGGCCAAGACGCCCCCTTTTTAATGATGCAAATGCAGCACATCCGCAACTTTTCGATCATCGCCCATATTGATCACGGTAAATCCACCCTGGCAGACCGCCTAATCCAGAAGTGCGGCGGTCTAAGTGACCGTGAAATGGATGCCCAGGTGCTCGATTCCATGGACATCGAACGTGAGCGTGGCATTACCATCAAGGCCCAGACCGCTGCGCTGACCTACAAGGCCAAGGATGGCAACACCTATCTGCTGAACCTGATCGATACGCCAGGCCATGTCGACTTCTCTTATGAAGTCAGTCGCTCGCTGTCAGCCTGTGAAGGCGCCTTGCTGGTGGTGGATGCATCCCAGGGCGTGGAAGCACAGACCGTGGCCAATTGCTACACTGCACTCGACCTGGGCGTGGAAGTGCTGCCGGTGCTGAACAAGATTGACCTGCCACAGGCTGATCCTGAAAATGCAAAAACCGAAATCGAAGATGTGATCGGTATTGATGCATCCGACGCGATCGCGATTTCAGCAAAAACAGGCCTGGGTGTGGATGATGTACTTGAGTTGATTGTGAACAAGGTGCCCCCTGCCCGTGGCAGTCGAGAAGAACCTTTGCAGGCGCTGATTATCGACAGCTGGTTTGACAATTACGTGGGTGTGGTGATGCTGGTGCGGGTCATCAATGGCGTGCTGAACCGCAAGGACAAGATCAAGCTGATGGCCACCGGCGA
>DASUDJ010000360.1:0-7334 GCA_036275635.1 Limnobacter sp.
TGGAGTCCCTGAAGCAAGCTTACCGCATCAATCCATTTCCTGAATGGAACCAGCGCAAGGCATGGCTCACTGCGCTGAGCGACATGGTGTATGACAACAAGATGCGAATTGCAGAGGCGATTTCTGCGGATTTCGGCTACCGTTCACAGAATGACACCTTGCTGGCTGAGGTCTTTCCATCCCTTGAGGGCATTCGCCACGCATTGAAACACGGCAAAAGCTGGATGAAAGCCCGCAATCAGGGTGCCAGCATCTGGTTCAAACCAGCCAGCACCTGCCTGATGCCACAACCCCTGGGTGTAGTGGGCGTGATTGTTCCCTGGAACTACCCGCTGTTCCTGTCCATTGGCCCCATGATTGCCGCACTGGCTGCCGGCAACAGGGTCTTCATCAAGATGAGTGAATACACTCCGCGTTTCAGCGCCCTGCTGGATGAATTGCTGACCAAGGCCCTTGGCCGTGATGTGGTGCAGGTAATCAATGGTGGCCCCGAGGTGGCTGCTGAATTTTCCCGCCTGCCTTTTGACCACCTGCTGTTTACCGGTTCCACGCCCGTCGGCAAGATGGTGATGAAGGCCGCCAGTGAAAACCTGGTGCCTGTCACCCTTGAACTGGGCGGGAAAAGTCCTGTGATCATCACAGCGCCGACTGTGGCCAACGAAGGCAGGTTCCGCAATGCGATCGCGCGCACCCTGTCGGGCAAGTCGATCAATGCTGGGCAAACATGCATTGCACCTGACTACCTTCTGGTACCGGAGGGATGCGAGGACCAACTGATTTCCCACGCCAAGGGAATTATTGACAAGCGTTTCCCGGATGGTGTTTTGTCGAAGGACTTTACCGGCATCGTGTCTGACCGGCATGCAACCCGCCTTCAACGCCTGCTGGATGAAGCAGCCGAGCAGGGTGCCCGCATTGTGACCTTGATGAAAACAGGCGACAGCCCAGGCCGAAAAGTACCGATGACCCTGGTATTCAATGCCAAGCCCGACAGCATGCTGATGCAGGAGGAAATTTTTGGTCCGGTGTTGCCGGTGGTGACCTACAAGCGCCTTGAAGATGCACTGGAATATGTGAATGACCGGCCAAGGCCCCTGGCACTGTACCTGTTTGATGATGAATCAAAAACACAGGAACTGGTAATGAAGCAGACCATCGCAGGCGGTGTTTGCCTGAACGACACCCTGTTCCACATTGCCCAGGAAAACCTGCCGTTTGGTGGTGTTGGTGATTCCGGCATGGGCCATTACCATGGCAAATTCGGCTTTGACACCATGACCAAGCTGAAGCCCATCTTCAAGCAAAGCCGTTTCCATGTGATGGAAATGTTGTCACCTCCCTACGACAACAAGATTTTCGCATTCATGACCAAGCTGCTGACACGAAAGGTCTGACTTTTTCAAGCATGGATCGACGTCGTTTTCTGAAATTGGGGGCCGCTGGCCTGCTGGTGGCCGGCGGCCTTGGATGGCTTGGCAAACAGTTTGCAAAGGTCGAGGTGCTTGCTGGTGGCTCCGTAGTGAAGGCAAGCCACCTTCCTCTGCTGAGGGCAATTGCCAGCGGTCTGCTTGATCCAGTACTGCCTGCAAACGGGCGTGAACAGGCCCTGGACAAGGCGGTGAAAGCCTTTACGGATGCCACGCGCACCCTGGCTGCGCCAGCGCAGGCAGAATTGGGGCAATTGCTGAACATTCTTGAAAATCCGGTGGGCCGCCGCCTGATTGCAGACCTGGGCAACAACTGGGAAGAAGCCACACCCCTGCAGGTACAGGCCTTTCTGACCGGTTTTCGCGACCATCCAATTCCTGCGCTTCAACCCGGTTACCACGCCCTTCACGACCTGATGATGGCGGCCTGGTATGGTCTGCCCGATCAATGGGCAAGCATCGGCTACCCCGGCCCACCCTTCCAGATTTCCTGAACAACATGACTGAACAAGTACTGAAACCAGCGGGTAACCTGGTACCTGACCTGTTTGCACAAGGCATTGCCAGCGGCTGGAATGCCTATGAAGCGCACAGCCGGGAACTGCCCAAGCAGATCAGCGCGGATGTGGTCATCATCGGCACCGGTGCAGGTGGCGGCATTACTGCGGAAATCTGTGCAAAAGCTGGCCTGAAAGTCCTGATGATTGAAGAAGGTCCGCTGAAAAGCTCGAAAGACTTCAAGATGCTGGAGTCTGAAGCCTACCCTGCCCTGTACCAGGAAAGTGCAGGCAGAAAAACAGCGGACAAGGCAATCAATATTCTGCAGGGCCGCACGGTGGGTGGTTCCACCACCGTGAACTGGACATCGAGCTTCCGCACACCGGCTGATACGCTCGGATTCTGGCAAGATAAATTCGCTCTAAAAGACATGACCGTGGAGGCCATGGCCCCCTGGTTTGAGCAAGCCGAGCGCCGACTGAATATCGGCGACTGGCAGGTACCCCCCAATGAAAACAACGACATCCTTCGCCGTGGCGCGGAGGCAAAAGGCATTTCCTGGGCTGCGATACGCCGCAATGTGAAAGACTGCTGGAACCTGGGCTACTGCGGCATGGGCTGCCCAACCAATGCAAAGCAGTCCATGCTGGTGTCCACCATTCCTGCAGCACTTCAACAGGGCGCGGAACTGATTGCGTCCTTGCGGGCGCACTCCTTCAAGATTTCACAGGGGCGCATCCAGAAACTGCACTGCCAGGTGATGAATCCGGATGGTGTGCTGCCCAACGGCAAGGAAGTTGAAATTACCGCACGGCATTTCATTTTGGCCGGCGGCTCCATCAACAGCCCGGCCGTGCTGCTGCGCTCCAATGCGCCAGATCCACATGACAGGCTGGGGCAGCGTACCTTCCTGCACCCGGTGGTGATTTCTGCTGCAGTGATGGACCATGAAGTGCGTGCGGATGCAGGAGCACCGCAAACCATTTACAGTGACCATTACCTGCACACCGACCCGATTGATGGGCCGGTGGGTTTCAAGCTGGAGGCACCACCCCTGCACCCGGTGATTTTTGCCTCCACCCTGCCCGGCTTTGCACAGAAGCATGCGGACATTATGCGCAATTTTTCGAAAACCCACATGCAACTGGCCTTGCTTCGCGATGGCTTCAATTCAGGAAGCCAGGGTGGCCGTGTGCGCCTGAACAGTGATGGCAGCCCTGTGCTGGACTACAAGCTGACCCCAGCAATCTGGGATGCAGCCCGGCGCGCCCTGGTGGCCATGGCAGAAATACAGCATGCCACGAACCCGAAATTCACCCTGCCGGTGCATGAACATGCAAAACCTGCAACGACTATTGATGAGGCCCTGAAGCAGATCAAACAGCTGGAAATGAAACCACTGACCATGAAAGTGGTGTCAGCCCATGTGATGGGAGGATGTGCCATGGCGGGCGAGGAAAAACTGGGCGTGGCCCGTCCGGATGGTAGGCACTGGCAAATAGAGAATTTGTCGATTCATGACGGCTCGCTGTTCCCGACCAGCATTGGAGCGAATCCGCAACTTTCCATCTATGGCCTGACCAACAGGCTGAGTCAGCAACTGGTGGCTGAACTGACCGGCCAGCCTTCTCCTGCACTGGCCTGAACATGATCCGGCAACTGAACAGGCTGTACTGGCTGGCTTACCTGGCTGTTGCGGTTGGCCTGTACTGGCTTTTCCGAAACCTGCTGGGCTTCAGTGCCAGTGACTCTGCGTTGTTTGCATTTGCCGCGGTGTTGATTGGATTGCTGCTGGCCCATGTGGGTTTCAATATTTCGGGCTTTGCCTTGTCCTACAGCGTTCGGCAATTGCCACAGGTTCGCGACAAGGGGCTTGAATTCCACAGCACTGAAGGCGAAGGTTTTCATCGTTTGAGTACTGCACGCTGGATCAAGGCTGTTGTGGTGGAAAGCTTTGCCTCATTCAGGCTGATCACCCTGCTGCAACCCTGGGCGCGACATCCGGACGGAATTCGGCTGGCCGGCAAAAACTGGCGGAAGAAGAAGCCACTGCCGGTGTTGCTGGTGCATGGTTACCTGTGCAATTCCGCCGTGTGGACGGGCACCCGGGCCCTGCTGGACAGGGCAGATGTCAGCACACATGCGATCACGCTTGAACCTGCAATTGGCTCCATCCGCAGTTATTCGGAGGCCATTCATGAGGCAATTGATGAGTTGCTGTTGGCCACTGGTGCTCCACAGGTCAAGATAATCGCACACAGCATGGGCGGCGTGGCCGTGCGCTACCATGCCACCGAGTATGGCCATCATCGGATTGCAGGCATGATTTCAATTGGTAGCCCGCATTACGGCACCGCACTGTCAACACTGGGAATCGGCAAGAATGTGAAGCAGATGGCCTGGGGCAGTTACTTCCTGAAAACCCTGCGTGAACATCCTACCGACCGGGAATTCCAGAAAAAAATCTGGTCACTGTGGAGTCCACAGGACAACATTGTTTGCCCGCCGGTTTCAAGCAAGCTGGAACATGCGAAAAACATTGCCGTGCCCGGTTGCGGGCACGTGAGTTTGCTGAATGATTCCACCACGGAAGACCTGATTCTGAACTGGCTGGCAGAAGATGCACAGGCCTATCCGCTGGCAGAAAACCGCGCTTAGAAGTGAATACCCTGCATCAGCGTGGTGAATGCAACCTGCTCTGCCGAAGGTCCACTGTTCTTCTTGCCCTTGGCTGCAGATTCTGAATCCGGGAACATCCTGAATGAGGTGTTCATCAAAATCTGCGCTGGCTTCGGCACCAATGCGTGCATTACCTGACCCAGGATACCCAGGCGGGTAGCAATGCGCACAGGTTTGTGAATGACGGCCTGTGCAATCAGGTCGGCCGCCTGTTCGGGGCTGAGTGTGGGCACATTGTTGTAAAGCTTGGTGGGTGCAATCATCGGCGTGCGCACCAGCGGCATGTTGATGGTGGTGAAGCTGATGTTCAAATCCGCAAATTCGGACGCGGCACAACGGGTCCATGAATCAAGCGCACCCTTGGAAGCCACGTAAGCCGAGAAGCGCGGTGCATTGGTCAGCACACCGATTGAAGAAATATTCACCACGTGGCCCTTACGCCGCTCCATCATCTTGGGCAGCAAACCATAGGTAACCCGCAGGGCGCCGAAATAGTTCAACTGCATGGTGCGCTCCAGGTCGTGGAAGCGGTCGAAGCTGTTTTCAATACCACGGCGGATCGAACGGCCTGCATTGTTCACCAGGATGTCCACATGGCCAAAATCGGCCAGCAGTTGCGCAACAAAGCGATCGCAATCCTGCATGTCGGCAATGTCCACCGAGTAAGTGTGAAGGGTGTTGCCTTCAGATTTGATCAGCGCCTTGGCCTCAGCCAGTTTCTCTTCATCCCGGCCGCAAATGATGGTGATTGCGCCAGCAGCTGCAAACTTCTGCGCAGCTGCCAAGCCGATACCGGATGAGCCACCGGTGATCAGCACCACCCTGTCTTTCACCTGGCCAGTCAGGCTGCGATCCACGAACAGATCGGGGTCGAGGTGGCGCTCCCAGTAATCCCAGATGGCCCAGGCATAGTCTTCCAGGCGTGGGCACTCAATGCCGCTGCCGTCCAGCGCAGCCAGGGTTTGGCGACAGTCATAACGCGTGGGCCATGTGATGTAGCCAAACACTTCTTCCGGCAGGCCCCAGTCTTTCAGTACTGCGTTGCGGATGCGGCGCACTGGCGTCAGGCTCATCAGGCCCTTCTTCACGGCGCCTGGAATGAAGCCAAACATGGCCGCATTGATGCGCATTTCCATTTTTGGCGCATGGGCAGCCTTGGCAAATATATTCAGCACATCGCCAATTCGGCTGGGGTTGGGGTCAACCAGGTGGAAGGCCTTGCCATCCAGGTCAGGCTGGTGCGCAATATGGTCCATCGCATTCACCACGAAATCCACCGGCACAATGTTGATGCGCCCGCCTTCAATACCAATGGTGGGCACCCAGGCTGGCAGCATCTTGCGCATTTTCTGGATCATCTTGAACAGGTAGTAAGGCCCGTCAATCTTGTCCATTTCACCGGTTTTTGAATCGCCCACCACGAAGCCCGGGCGATACACGCGCCATGCGCCTTTCACCTTCTTGCGCACAATCCCTTCGGAATCATGCTTGGTGCGGAAATAGGGATGGTCCAGGTTTTCGGCTTCCTCGAACATGTCTTCGCGGAACACACCTTCATACAGGCCTGCTGCAGCAATTGAAGAAACCAGCTGGAAGCAACCTGCGCCAATCGCATTGGCGAGGTCCACCGCATTTTCGGTGCCCTTGATATTGGTTTCATGCTGGCTTTCCGCATCAGCCTGCAGATCATAAATCGCAGCAAGGTGAAAGAAGTGGGCAATGTTCTTGCTCAGTTCCTTGATTTCAGTTGCCTTCAAACCCAGCTTGGGCTTGGTCAGGTCGCCCACCACGGGAACGCACTGCCCTTTTTTCGCGCCCCAGTATTTCTGCAGCTCCGGAACCTTGTCCAGGCTGGACTCCCGGATCAGGAAATAAATGGTGCCCTTGCGTTTCTGTTCCACCAGGCGTTTCACCAGCCTTTTGCCGATGAAGCCTGTGGCTCCCGTGACGAAATAATTCATGTATGTCTCTCCGCGCAGTGATTTTTTATTAGGAAGATAATGCTCAGGATTGGCTACTATAACTGCGCGCCTGAATTTATCAAACAGCTTGCAGACCGCCCCCCTGTTTTGTCAGAAGCCTGCTTACGTGAAAACACGGGGTGGGTTTAGTGTGCCTTCTCTAGTGTGCGGTCGATAAACTTATAGAATAAGGAAAAAGGCTGTGGTCCTGCTTCGTGCGCCACGGCCAATACAAGGAGAGACAACATGGCAGGAAAGAAAAAACCCATCAAGGATGCAGTAGACAGCGCACAGCAACTGTGGACCGCTGGTCTTGGCGCCATCACCAAGGCGCAGGAAGAAAGTAATCGTGTGTTGGAAACCCTGGTCAAGGAAGGCCATGAAATTCAGGAGCGGACAGTGAAGTTTGCAGATCAGAAAGTAGTTGAAGTCACTGGCAAGGTCAGCAAGCTGGCAGGCTCGGTGTCCAGCAAGGCCACCCAGCACTGGGACAAGCTGGAACAGGTATTTGAAGAGCGTGTGGCACGTGCCCTGAGCCGCCTTGGAGTTCCCACCAACAAGGACGTGCAGCAACTGTCCGAACGAATCGACCAACTGTCTGCTGCCATCCAGGAACTGACTGGCCAGAAAGCCGAATCCAAGCCAGCTGCAGGAAAACGTGCAGCACCTCGCACAAAAAAATCAGCCGAGTAAGCAGCAACGCCGGTTCGGGGCCCCTCGCGGCCCTTGTTGAACCGGCATGCAGTACAGGCTCGGAATCTTCGCATGA
>DASUDJ010000361.1:0-5929 GCA_036275635.1 Limnobacter sp.
ACAATGCGATGCAACCCCTGATTCAACCCCCGGTCACCTGATCACCAACCAGGGCCCCACTGGTGATTCAGGTATATTGATCTTTGAGCCCAGTCGCGAAGGCGAAGGCCTGTGGCAAAACATCAAGCTTCCCAACGGCGACTATGCCGTGCAGTTGGCCACAGAAGCGGCCGAAGGGGTATTAAGCTTTCAGCATGGCCAATATGTCTGGGAAGAAAACCCGGACTAGGCATGCAAAGGGAAAATGCACTGGCCCGACCCCACACCAAGCCCGATACTTCGCACCTCGGGCGTTCACAGGCTGTTCAACATTCCATGCTGCAGAATTTGCTACGTTGCGGATCAAGCGCAATACCCAACTTTCACGTTGCTGCTGTCAAAAACTCTCCTTGAACGGCCGCAAATCCAGTTCATGAGTCCAGGTGGACGGGCTTTGCTGGTGTAAATGCCAATAAACATCCGCAACCGCAGCAGGCTCAAGTGTTCCATTCACACCCTTGGAAATAAGGTAGGCCTTGCCGATACCGCCCAAGGCGCTGGAGGCCCGGTCACCGCTGACCACGCCATCCAGGATGACATGCGCCACATGGATGCCCTTCGGCCCATATTGCCTTGCGAATGATTGGGCAAAGCTTCTAAGCCCCGCTTTTGCTGCTGCAAAGGCAGCAAACTGGGGGCGCCCACGAAGTGAGGCGGTGGCCCCAGTGAAGATGAGGGTTCCGCTTTTGTGGGGCAACATCGCCTCGATTGCATGCTGGGCCACGATGAAGCCGCCCTGGCAACACACACGCCACATGTGTTCTGCCATCTCGGGTGTCACACTTCTGAGCGGCTTGGGCATGTTTTTTTCTGAAGCATTGAACACCACGATTTCAGGGAAATGCCCTGTTTCCTTTACCTTTGCAAACAGGGTTTCCACACTTTCAGGATGACAGATGTCTGTCACCACAGACCGGTAATTCAGATCTTCGGATTGAAAATGCTGCTCCAGCGCCTCCATTTTCTGCACGGTGCGCCCCGCTCCGAAAACCGGCAAGCCTGCATCTGCAAAACGCCGGCAGAGGGCGCCGCCCACGCCGTCTTCTGCACCCACACCGACTACGATTGCGCAAGGGGATAACCTGGAGTTTCTGGTCATGAATCTAGTGGTTTTCGATTGGGTCTATGGGCTGCATGAGAATAGGGCTTCCGGAAAATTCTCTGCAGGCAGACGTAAAGATCAAGAATATTACCTAAATTTAATTTTCAGAAAATACAGTAATATTACTTTAATAGTCAAATATAAATAATATTTGTAATTATTGGGTGTGGTGGCAAGGTCATGAATGGTGTGTGCTCTCCCTTTTTTGAATTCAGCGCGGTTGGTCATCTCACCCAGCCACCTGGCTGAACCGCGTTCCTTGACATGGTGATCTTGCTGGTCATAACTACCATTGTTCTGCAGACCTGCATTTCCATACTTGCAGTTTGCCCATCAATCAAGGTCACTCAGGGGTTTCAGGTATATTGATTTTTCGGACTGGTCAACGCTTTGAAAAAAACCCGCGCCAGGCCTTGAACAGGAGTTATTCATTTGCCCGATTCCACCGTGAACCCCGATACCGTGCGCGCCTACGCGGAAACCGAATACCATGTATCTGCATTGGTGCCGTTTACCCTGAAAGTAGGGCAGTACAGCCCGGAACTGAAGCAGGCCTATGCAGACATGGAAGCAGGCACGGCTTTTTTCATCACCCCCTGCAACCCCTACAGCAAGATTTTGCCAAACGAAGAAAACCTGGAGTTGCAGCAACGCCTGGCCAGCGAATTGGCTGAACACAAGCTGAAGTTCCTGAATGCGGTGGGCAAGCACCCGGAATCAGATTGGCCGGGTGAGGCAGGTTACCTGGTGTTTGGGCTGACACCGGAGGAGGCGAATGCCATGGGCATGCGCTGGCAGCAGAATGCGATTGTCTACTGCAAGGCGGATGCAGTACCCCGGCTTGTGTTGCTGCGTTAATTCTTCGCAGTCTGCTTCACCAATATCACTGGCTTTCCAGCCCGGCTGGGTTGGGGTTGCTGGATTGAAAACAACAAAGCCCCATCAGGGGCTTTGCTTGTTGCTGTGAAATGGTCAGCAGCTTACCGGAAATAAGCCCGGATCGGATTGGCCGCTTCACCATTCGCAGGCCTTGTCAGAGGAACCGTGTAGCTGGTGTTGCCAGCGGTGCTGTCCACCAGGGTATTGGGTATCTGTGAAATGGCTTCCAGGTCGGCTTCGACCAGGGAGTAACGGATCACGGTGCTACCGCTCGTGGGCGTAACCTGTTCGCTGACCAGGAAATAGGCCAGGGATTTCGGGAAGGTTCCCCTCTGGCGCAGAACTCCATAGCTGCGGATGTCATCTGCCACCAGGCTGCGTGGATCCATTGCAGAAGAACCCTGCTGGAAGATCACGAAGGGCTTGGTATTCAGGAATGGCTTCCATGAACCATCTTCATTCAGGTTCTGGGCAAATCTCGGGCTGGAGAGCAGAACACTGTTGATCAATCCGCGTCGAACACCGAATTCCGCAGCAGGCTGAACTGGGGCAATCGCGTAAAGGCCGGTGCTGGCCGTGCGGTTCCTGTCTCGCAGGCGGTTCTCGAAGGCAACTCCGTGATAGCCAACTGTACATGGCTCGGTGCTGCGAGTGGGTTCGGTCGGGGCAGGTGGCTCTGATGTGCCCAGCAAACCTCCCAGCAAGCCACCTGACAAGCCATCCAGCAGGCCTGGTGACTGGGGTTCCGTAGGTGGGTTGGTCAAGACAATCCGTTGGCCCATGCCGATGGGTGCCAGGTCAACCATGCTGTTCAGATTGATCGAACCCGATGCTGAATCGAAAACCCCTTCACCCGCCAGATTGAACAGTCGAACCGTGTTGTAAGGCAATGTCTTGGCTGTCCCATCATTCACGCATTCTTTCTGATTGTTGGGTGGTGGGCCGTAGACGCCGGCAATTGAACCCACGCCATGCGCAAGATTCAAGGCACCTGTCAGTGCGGAATTTCGCAGGTTGGCGGAATCTGCACTCATTGCCGTGCGGAAGGCCTTCGCATTGGTTGAAAATGGCAGTGAGGTGGATGAATAATCCAGCGCGAACAGTCCCCGGAAATCATCCTGCCCGGTTGATGAGGAGTTGTAATCAAATGGGGACCAGATCAAACCGGACATGTTGTCAAAAAT
Organism: Limnobacter sp.; assembly: GCA_036275635.1. GTDB lineage: Bacteria > Pseudomonadota > Gammaproteobacteria > Burkholderiales > Burkholderiaceae_B > Limnobacter. Next base: position 3,205 of record DASUDJ010000361.1, read on the forward strand.
CGGGTTCATGCCCAGGCCAATTCGAATATTCGAATTGTTGTTGGGAAAGGCCGCGAAATCCCGGTACCGAACCGACGTGGGCAGTGTACCGGTCATTGAGGTGCCGCCAGTGGCGGGTATCACGTCAAAGGCCAGTATCCCGTCCACTGTGGAAATCAGGATCTTGTTCAAACGCACATCATAGGTCGCGCTGGTCAGTGTGACCGACATCGCCTGGCCACCACTGTGCTTCACGTGCTGATACTGTGAAGCGCTTTGATAAAGTGCCGCATTCTGCGTGGTTGCATCCCTGAAATCAATCTGGCGGAACCCGGAACCCTCGGGGAATTTTGACAGGCCGCAAAGTTCATTGCTGCCCACTGCGGCCTGGTCCAGGCCAATTTTGCGCACATCAATCAGGTAGGCTTTCGTGTCCGTGTGGCTGAACGCCAGGATTGTCGGCGTGGCGGCCCCGTCCAGGGCTACAACACCCGTAACTTCATAGTCGGCGGGTGCGCCAAATTCAGCAGGTAGACACTGGGCCGTGGCCTTGTTGCCGTCCTGTGCTTCACCCTTGCTGTCCAGGAAGAACACACCCGCGGTGCGGGCAGCCACTGCAGTGATCGAGTGGTCTTGTGTTGCACCATTCGTTTCATTGGCTGATACATAGGGGATGGAAGTGATTGCCGCACTGCTTGAGTCAAGCAGATCGCTGTAGGTGGTGGCCAGCAACTGTCTCAACGCCAGTGCGCCCTTGCTGAGCAGGAAGTCCTCTGCTCGGAAGTTGTTGAATTGCACAGCCTGGTACCTTGGCGCATCCTTGACCAGGTGTTCGGTGAGTGCCGCATTCAGAAGCGCGCCCACGGAGCGCAGACCGACCGAGTTGCCCTGCACATTCTCCTGGAGTGTTTCAAACCGGCCATCCCTTGCAAAAGACGCAAACAGGATGTCGTATTTTGTGGAGTAACCGGCATCGGCGTCATTCCTGGAAACCGGCTTTGCCATTTGCTGCGTCAGTCGTTCAAGCGCACCCATCAGCAGGCCGTAGCGGCTGCCAACATCATCACCCAGCGATTCCATCCTGGGCTCGATCAATGCAACCTGGACGGGAGTGCCCGCGCCCTGTGGCAGCAGGCTGTTTCTCAATTCCTGTTCAGCGCGGCTGATGGCATCGCTCAACTGTAGATTGCCGCCCCGTGGTGTGGTCAGCACCCGGGCCCGCTCGGCGACCAGTGTAGTAACAGGCGTGATGAAGATCTGCCGACCCTCATTTGCAGGGACGCTCAGGTCAATGATTGCTCGCCAAACCAGCGTGGCTGGCATGGTCTCTTCCCGGCCTTCTTTCGGTGCACAGGGCCGGGTGGTCAGTGCGGCACTGGAAAGGCATTCCTCGCCCATCGCACTGCGGGTGTTGCTGATATACACGGTTCCGGTTTTCGCTGGATCCCGGTTGGCCTGCAGTGTCAGCAGGTAAACCTTGCCACTTTCAAGTGGCAGTGCCTCACTCGGTTTGAAAGTCCTTGAATCAGGTGCTGGATCTTGAAAGCTGTCCTCGGTAATTTCGACAAGCTGAATAACTGGTTCCTGTCCTGCCTTGAATTTGAAACCAGACGCCGTCATGCTGGTCGGCGTTCCAAGGATATCCGCCCTGCTGGAGCCGGAGCCGGCAGCCCCGCCATCGCCGCCACAACCCTGGAGGCCCAATATCAATGCCCCTGCAGCCATCCATAATTTTCTGGAGAATTTGTCCATGCTTTCTTGTCCGGTGAGTATTTGTTTTTTAAATAATAGGTTCGCGCCGTCTCACGCTATGAATGAAGTTTAAGTGATATTCAATTGGCTGAATGGTTTTTTAATCAGTGGTATTTTCTTTGGTGAGAGTGAAATGAGAAAAACTCATTAAAACAATTTCCAGATTTTTATTTGATATTTAATAAGTAAATTTATTATCATTAATGCAAAAAAATTGAAAATATGTTAAAAAATTGAGTTGAAAAAACTGGATTCGAGAGTTCTGCGGAAGGTGGTTGTGGAGGCAAGTTGCTGGTAGTAAAAGATAAAAAAGGCTTTTCTGAATTTTCACGGGTTTTCGGGTTTTCCATGCACGAAAATCCGGTGAGGATAGAAAATTACCAGTCATTTTTTTGAAGAAAATATGTCACCAGCTTTTTGAGCGAAATCCTGTCACATATACTGGGTATGTCACTTCCCTTCAAGCGCCGTTTTGTTTGCTTCTACGGGGCTTGTTTAAAGCGGCAGCAGTTCAACTATACTCAGGTAATCAATTCACCAGCCTTTACGGATGCTTTCATTGATGCAGTGTTTGAACCAAAACATCAAATGGTGCGTGCTTGTGATGCTTGCGCCAGCATTGATTGCCTTGTGCCGACCTGCACATGCGGCGGAGTTGATCGAATGCCGCATTGATTCATCCGGTGAAGTGATGGAAGAAGGCTTTCCGTCAACCGTCAATCCGCTTTCCCTTCAAAGCATTGACCTGCGGAACGGATTCCGTTTTTCCGGGGTGAACCTGGAGGGCGCAGGAAAGTTCAAGTCCTATGTGTTCTATGAATCAAAAGAACGGCAGGTCTTGATTGCCCGGCAAGAGTTTGAGCTCCAGTTTCAGCGTTGTGGCGTGAGTCTTGGCACACACGAGGTCTATGCGCCCTATCTTGAAAATCACCTCACTTTTTCATGTCAGATCAAATGCGCAAACTAGGCTGTCGGCTGCTGGTTCTTTTCCCAC
>DASUDJ010000362.1:0-2318 GCA_036275635.1 Limnobacter sp.
AGCCTGAACCTGGCCAGGCTGACTGCGGTTGAATATGAAGTGCAAATTGTGGGTGGGCAGCCGCGCTATCGCGAGGCTGGATCCGGGGGTGCGTTTTTGCCTGCTACCCTGGTGACGGACCCCGGCGGTGACTATTATGAAATTCGCGACAATACAAGCCAGCCCTTGCTCAGCTTCACGCTTGACAATGCAACGCCGCAGGAGGGCGACCGCTTCATATTGATGCCGGTTCGTGATGCTGCATTGAACATGCGCACTGCAATCAACAGCCCTGCAGATGTGGCGGCTGCTTCTGCACCCACAGCCACCAATCCCTTCAGTATCGGCAAGAATGACCAGATTCTCGAAGTGGCCAAGCTGCAGAATTCAAGAACATTGTTCCAGGCCAACAATTCAGCAGGTGTCTCGATTTCTGATGGTTTCAACCAACTGGTCAGCAAGGTGGGCAACAAGGCCCGTGAGTTCACCCTGGCTGCAGAATCCCGTGAGTCGGTGTTGAACCAGGTGGCTGATTCCCGTGACGCGCTGCAGGGTGTGAACATGGATGAAGAGGCCGCCAACCTGATCAAGTTCCAGCAGGCGTACCAGGCTTCCGGGCGGGTTATTTCCCTGTCCAAGGAATTGTTCGACCAAATACTCAGCATGTTCTGATTGGGTTTCAAGGAATAATCATGGCAATCGGCAGAATCAGCACCAACCAGTACTTCAAGCTCAGTACAGACCGGATGAGCAAGCAGCAGACCGAGCTTGTGAACCTGCAGGGCCAACTGGCCACTGGACAAAGGGTGCTGAAGCCTTCTGATGACCCCCTGGCCATGTCAGTGGCGCTGGGTGCCAAGGCGGGTGTGAAAACAATTGACAGTTACCAGAGCAACATCGCCTACCTGGGTAACCAGTTGGGGCAGATGGATGTGGCGCTGGAATCTGCTTCCGACATGATGATGTCCATCAAGGAGCTTTTCCTGCAGGCTGCAAATTCCACGCTCAGCCCCACCGACCGTGAAATTCTTGCCCAGGACATTGAAGGCCGCATGGAAGAATTGCGCGGCATTGCCAACCGCACTGACACCAATGGCTTCTATATTTTTTCGGGTACTTTCCAGGACACCGAGCCTTTCCAGGACCCGGCTGGTGCCATCACCGGCACCTTCCTCGAAGGTGCAACCGGTGTAGGGGGGCGCGAGGTCCAGGTGGCCAGTGGACGCTTTGTAAACACCAACATTACAGGCGAAGATGCTTTCGTCAATGCAAGTACCAATCAGGATGCTTTCCGCATCATGCGGGATGCAGTGGCCCTGTTGCGCAATCCGGCCTATCCGGATGGGCAGGAAGGCGCGACGCCAGCCGACACATACCTGAAGGCATTCAATCAGAAAGGCACCGAGCTGGAGCAGATTTTCGGCCAGGTGCAGATTGCAAGAACCAAGGTGGGTGTTCGCCTGAGAGAGGTGGAAACCCTGCAGCAGATCAACCAGGCTGCGCAACTGGAGCTGGAAAGGGTTGCTGGTGAGGCGGTGGGGCTGGATTATGCAAAGGCCATCAGCGAGTTGTCGCAGGGGCAACTGCAACTGCAGGCTGCACAGCAGAGTTTTGCGAAAACAGCCCAGTTGAGCCTGTTCAACTTCCTGGGCTGATTGTTGCTGTTGCAGGCGCTAGGCCGTCTCTGGCGCTGGCTGTACTCCCTGGCCAGTGTTTACTGTTCCTGGCGCTGTGGCTGTCCCTCCCCGGCCTGCGCTGCCCGCTTCCGCACGAAAACCGCTTTTTCCCTTCTTGAAGCCTGGCTTTCAATTCACCCACGCCCGACAAAAAAGCGTGGTCGGGCGGGGTGTCGCCCCAAGGCTTTGCCTGTGGGCGAACATTGACGCCGGTTTCAAGCGGGGCGGTTTTCTGAAAGTGCGAAAGCAGGGCAGCACCAGGTCGGGAAGGTTGATCAACGCTGGTGAGCACTCAGCAGCAGGCAAAGGCTGTATCGCCACGATTAGCACAGACAGCACAGTCAGCACAGTCAGCACAGTCAGCACAGTCAGCACAAGCGCGCGTCGGGTCACTCCACTCAGCAAGTTACATGTGCTTGTGTGCAGCCCAGTCAGCGCGCAATGTCACCGTCAGTATTCAAGCCCACTCAGCAGCGAGATCCCAAGCGCTTCGCCTTGAAGAAGACCTGCCCGTTTGAGGTTCAACCGCCGCGTTCGGCCAAGGGCTGGCACCGAGACCCCGCCGCGCTTTTTTGCGGGGCGAGGTGAGTCAGGTTGAACTTCAAAAAGGAATCAACAGGTTTTCTGGCGAAGTCTTGGGATTCGTGCTGATTGGGCTTTATC
>DASUDJ010000363.1:0-2323 GCA_036275635.1 Limnobacter sp.
GGCACCGGTGTTTCCCCTGAAGCCGGAATACCTGCGTTCTGAAATGCACACCCAGTTTGCCAACATTGCCACGCCTTCAGAAATCGTGGTCACCACCTCATTCTCGATTGAACTGGGTGCAGGGGGTGGATCGCTTCACATCTGCGTGCCCTATTCCACGCTGGAACCGATTCGCGACCTGCTGTATTCCAGCATGCAGGGTGACCAGGCTGAGCCTGACAAACGCTGGGTCACCATGCTGAAAAAGCAGGTGCAAATGGCTGAAGTGGACCTGGTGGCCAGCCTGGCCAGTACCCAGTTGACCATTGCCGACATCATGGAACTGCGCATCGGGGATGTGATCCCGATTGAAATCGACAAAGTGATTGAAGCCCGGGTGGACAATGTGCCGGTCTTCAATTGCAGCTATGGCACCAGCGGTGGCCAGTATGCCCTGAAGGTGGAAGAAGTGCTCTCAGTGGGAAGTGAATCCCATGCGGATGCATTGAACCTGGAGGCCCTGCTGAGCCGGGAAGCCAAACAGTCCGAAACAACAAACCAGTAGCGATCAAGCCAAGGAAAGAATCATGTCTGAACAGCAAGTAGACACCGTGACTGATGCCGCAGACGACTGGGCTGCCGCCCTGGCAGAGCAGGCCAGTTCATCAGCGGGAAACCCCAGCGACACTGACAACCTGTTTGCCCAGGCCTCAGACCCAAAGCCTGCCTCCGGCCTGTTCCAGCCTTTTGCCGGAAGTGTGGCATCCGGCACTCAGAATGACATCGACATGATCCTGGACATTCCGGTCCAGTTGACTGTTGAGCTGGGTCGGACGAAGATACCGATTAAACACATCCTGCAACTGGCGCAGGGCTCGGTCATTGAACTGGATGGCCTGGCCGGTGAGCCCATGGATGTACTGGTGAACGGCTACCTGATTGCCCAGGGCGAGGTGGTGGTCGTCAATGACAAATTCGGTATCCGGCTGACTGACATCATCACGCCATCAGAGCGTCTGAGAAAGCTCAACCGCTGATTCCCCACGCAGCAACAAGGCATGCACGCACAACAAGAACAGCAGTCCAAGGCATCAACATCCAATTCAAGGCGCTCTCCTGCAAGTCAGGCCGGGCGCCTTTTATTCCTGTCAACATCCATTCTTGGACCCGGCCTGGCTCTGGCACAGGAGGCAAGCAAACAGGCTGGGCAGGTCGCAGGCGCCGCAGACTCTCCAATGACGGGGCACCTGCTGCAAACCACGCTGGGCCTGCTTTTCGTGTTGGTCCTGTTGTTTGCACTGATGTGGCTTCTGAAAAGGATGGGCATCACCAACAATCATCGCCGCGGCGGTTTTTACAAGGTGCTGGCCACTTCGGCACTGGGGCCCAGGGAAAAGATCATACTGGTTGAAATCGGCGACACCTGGCTGGTTCTTGGCCTGACCAGCAACAGCATCAACACCCTGCACAGCATGCCTGCGGGCAGCATTGAACTGGACCAGGCTTCGAATCCCGCAGCCAGTTTTGCAAAAATGCTGGAACGGGTAAAAACAGGCAAGGTGAGCTCCTGATGAGAAACTTTCCGAAACAGGCCTGCCTCGCAGCAGTGGCCGGGTTGTTCCTGCTCCTTTTCGCAGTGCTGCCGGAAGCACAGGCCCAGCAGGTGCTGCCCGGCGTAACGGCTACGCCGGGCGCAAACGGAACCACCAATTACAGCGTGCCGATCCAGACCCTGCTGTTCTTCACCTTTCTCAGCTTCCTGCCAGCCGTCCTGCTGATGATGACCGGGTTCACCCGTATCGTGATCGTGATGTCGCTGCTGCGCATGGCACTGGGCACTCAGAACTCTCCGCCAAACCAGGTGATCATCGGCCTCAGCATGTTCCTGACCTTTTTCATCATGGCGCCCGTGTTCGACAAGGTCTATGAAGACGCCTACCTGCCCTTCAGCAACAAGCAGATTGAATTTCAGGAGATGACCGAAAGGGCCAGTGTGCCCATGAAGGACTTCATGCTGAAACAGACCCGCGAGCCTGACCTGGCCCTGTTCATGCGCCTGGGCAAGGTGGAAAACCTGCAGAATCCGCAGGATGTGCCGCTGCGTGTGCTGATACCCGCATTTGTAACCAGCGAACTGAAAACCGCTTTCCAGATCGGCTTCATGATATTCCTGCCGTTCCTGGTGATCGACCTGATTGTGGCCAGCGTGTTGATGTCCATGGGCATGATGATGCTGTCGCCGATGCTGGTTTCGGCGCCGTTCAAACTCATGCTGTTCGTGCTGGTGGATGGCTGGGCCCTGCTGATGGCCTCGCTGGCCGGGAGCTTCCATACGTGAACACGT
>DASUDJ010000364.1:0-3834 GCA_036275635.1 Limnobacter sp.
GCCCGTCGGAAATCCTGGTGATCTGCGATGGCAGCACCAACCCTGACTGGATCGCAATGGACCTGTTCAGCCAGGCCGAGCATGATGAAATGGCCCAGTCCATCCTGTTGAGTCCCAGCAAGGAATTTCTCGACCAGGTCCAGGCCAGCATCAAGCGCCTGATGGACAGCATGCCCCGTGCCACCGTGATTGCTACCTCCCTTAAAAACCGGGGTGCATTGATCCAGGTGCGGGACATGGAAGAGGCCTGTGAACTCAGCAACCAGATTGCGCCCGAGCACCTGGAAGTCAGCGTGCAGGATCCGGATGCCTGGTTGGGCAAGTTGCGCCACGCCGGCGCAATTTTCATGGGCCCTTACACCAGTGAGTCGCTGGGCGACTACTGCGCAGGCCCCAACCATGTGTTGCCCACGGCAGGTACCGCCCGCTTCAGTTCGCCGCTGGGTGTCTATGATTTCCAGAAGCGCAGCAGCATTATTTTTGCCAGCCGCGAAGGTGCAAGCACCCTTGGCGAGGTGGCGGCCGAACTCGCCTATGGCGAAGGCCTGCCTGCCCACGCCCGTTCTGCTGAATACCGGGTGGGTCCAAAATTCAGGAAAGTGGATTAAACACATCATGAGCCTCTTGCAACAAACCATCCGCGCGGATGTGCAGGCCACGCAAGCCTATGTGGTGGCACCTTCTGCCGGCATGCTGAAACTGGATGCCATGGAAAATCCACAGGGCATGCCCGCCGCCTTGCTGGATGAACTGGCCGAGAAACTGAAGGCTGCTGAACTGAACCGCTACCCGGCACCGAAGGCGCTGGAACTTGAACAGGCTCTGCGCGCCTGCACTGCCATTCCGAAAGCGGCCCATGTGCTGTTTGGAAATGGCTCGGATGAGCTGATTGACCTGATTATCCGCGCCTGCTGCATGCCAGGCGATGTGGTGCTGTCGCCTGTTCCCACTTTCGTGATGTATGCGGTGTACAGCCAATGGAGCCATGCAAGGTTTGTGGGTGTTGACCTGAATGCAGACTTCAGCCTGAACATGCCCGCCATGCTGAAAGCTATTGCCGCCAACAAGCCAAAGGTGGTGTTCCTGGCTTATCCCAACAACCCCACCGGCGTTGCACTTCGGGAAACCGAAATCGTGCAGATCATCGAGGCCACACCTGGCCTGGTGGTGGTGGATGAAGCCTATGAGGCTTTTGCAGATGCCTCCTTCATGGCGCGTGTGCTGGAATTTCCGAATGTGCTGGTGTTGCGCACCTTTTCCAAGCTGGGCCTGGCCGGTGCCAGGCTGGGCTATGCCGTGGCCAGCCCGGCATGGGTGGAGCAGATTGACAAGGTGCGCCCGCCCTACAATGTGAATGTGTTGACACGGATTGCAGTGCAGTTCGCGCTGGAGCACTTCGATTCATTCGAGTCCCAGGCGGGCCTGTTGCGCGAGCAGCGTAAAAGCCTGGTCACTGCCTTGCAGAACCTGAAAATGCCCCATGGCACTGCCGAAGTGTTTGATTCCAGCGCCAATTTCGTGCTTTTCCGCATACCCTATGCACAGGAAGTATTTGAAGCACTAAAAAACAGGGGTATCTTGGTGAAATACGTCGGGAAAGCGCACCCCTTGCTGCAGAATTGCCTGCGGGTCACCGTGAGTACCGAGCAGGAAAACCTCCAGTTTCTGGCGGCTGTGCAACAGTCGATTGATGACGTGGCCGCCAAGGCTGCATAAACCTGAATGAACATGAGAACCGCAGAAGTCACCCGCAATACACTGGAAACCCAGATCACCGTGAAAATCAACCTGGATGGCACAGGTGAACGCCACCTGGACACGGGCGTTCCATTCCTTGACCACATGCTGGAACAGATTTCACGGCACGGCCTGTTTGACCTGCACATCGTGGCCAAGGGTGATCTGCATATTGATGCCCACCACACGGTGGAAGACACGGGCATCACGCTGGGCATGGCTTTCACCAAGGCACTGGGCGACAAGAAAGGCATTGTTCGCTATGGCCACAGCTATGTGCCTCTTGACGAAGCGCTCTCCCGCGTGGTGATCGACCTGTCCGGGCGCCCAGGTCTGCACCAGGATATTCCGTTTACACGCGCCAGCATTGGCAATTTCGATGTGGACCTGGTGTTTGAATTCTTCCAGGGCTTCGTGAATCATGCCCTGTGCACCCTGCACATTGACAACCTGAAAGGTGTGAATTCCCACCACCAATGTGAAACCGTGTTCAAGGCTTTTGGCCGCGCATTGCGCATGGCAGTGGCGATTGATGAACGTCAACAGGGCGCCATTCCCAGCACGAAGGGTGCTTTGTGAGTCTTGTTGCCGTGGTGGATTACGGCATGGGCAACCTGAGATCAGTTGCCCAGGCCTTGCAGCATGTGAAGCTTGAAAACCAGGAAATCCGCATCACTGACGAACCTTCGGTGATTGAAAGTGCCAGCCGGGTGGTGCTGCCCGGACAGGGTGCCATGCCCGACTGCATGAAAGCCCTGCGTGAGTCTGGCCTGATGGAGGCCGTGTACCGTGCTGCTGAAACAAAGCCCCTGTTTGGCGTGTGTGTGGGTGAACAGATGATGATGGAGCACAGCGCTGAAGGGCCTGCAGATTGCCTGTCACTTTTTCCCGGAGAGGTCGTGAAACTCGACCCCGCGCTTACGGTAGAGCGCGGCTTGAAAGTGCCGCACATGGGTTGGAACCGGGTGAACCAGAAAATCAGCCATCCGATGTGGGCCGGCATTGACAATGGGGCCTGGTTCTATTTTGTGCACAGTTATCATGTGAATCCGTTAAAAGCGGAGCATGTTGCTGCAGAAACAGACTATGGCGTGCGCTTTACCTGCGCAATCGCAAGGGATAACATCTTTGCAACACAGTTTCACCCTGAAAAAAGCGCGGCAGACGGTCTTCGCCTGTATGCCAACTTTCTCAGGTGGAATCCCTGAATATCTAACTGACCAATTTTTCACTCAATCGAATAGTTAACAATACAGTCTCATGTTACTCATTCCAGCAATCGACCTGAAAGACGGTCAGTGTGTTCGCCTGAAGCAAGGCAATATGGACGATGCCACCATTTTTTCGGCAGACCCGGTAGAGATGGCCATGAAATGGGTGGAAAGCGGTGCACGCCGCCTTCACCTGGTCGATCTGAACGGTGCGATTGCAGGAAAGCCAGTGAATGAAGGCGTGATCATTGACATCCTGGATGCGGTGGGTGGAGCGATTCCCGTGCAGTTGGGCGGTGGCATTCGCGACCTGGACACGATTGAGCGTTACCTGGATGACGGCCTCAGCTACGTGATCATCGGCACGGCGGCGGTAAAGAACCCCGGCTTCCTGCATGATGCCTGTGGCGCTTTCCCCGGTCAGATCATCGTGGGCCTGGATGCCAAGGAAGGCAAGGTAGCCACCGATGGCTGGAGCAAGATTTCGGGCCATGATGTGGTTGACCTGGCGAAAAAATACGAAGGCTATGGGGTGGAAGCCATCATTTACACCGACATTGGCCGTGATGGCATGCTGGGCGGTGTGAATATTGAAGCCACCGTGCGACTGGCGAATGCCCTGACCATTCCCGTGATTGCGTCCGGCGGTATTACCAACCTGGATGATGTGAAGCTGCTGTGCGGCGTGGAACATGAAGGTGTGATGGGTGCCATTTGTGGCCGTTCCATCTATGAAGGCACACTGGACTTTGCCCAAGGCCAGGCCCTGGCGGATGAACTGAACGGAAAAACCTACTGATGCTGGCCAGCCGCATCATTCCCTGCCTGGATGTGACTGCCGGCAGGGTGGTCAAGGGCGTGAATTTCGTGGAACTGCGTGATGCAG
>DASUDJ010000365.1:0-3989 GCA_036275635.1 Limnobacter sp.
TGTCCAGTGGATGAGAGTTGGCCCTGTCTTCAGGGATGTTTGCCCGGGCCTAGGTCAAACAGTTCAAGCCGGAAGCCTGTTGCAGCGCTTTCCGGCAATTGGGTATTCAGCTTGCTGATATTCAAGTATGCCAGCACTTCAACAGTTGCGTTGCCTGCAATCAGCCGACTCTGACTGGCTGCCTCACTGTCGCGGACCTGGTATTCGCTGGGTGCAATGGATTTGCTGGCCAGCACCAGCCCTTGCGGATCCAGCAGGTCGATTTTCAGGTGCGGCCAACGGGCAGGCAGAACCTGCTGATTGCGCAAGGTCAGGTCCACCCTCAGGTTGTCTTCATCCAGGGCTTGCAAGCCGCTGCCTTCAACCTGCAAACTGCGGGTGGCTGCCCTTGAAAAAGCCTGCTGCATGCCTGGGCCTGCCTGGCTGATGCCTGCAGCAAGTGTGGGTAACTGTTCCACCAGGAAATGTCGGTTCCACCAGGTCGCCTGGATCAGGGCCGTGGTCAACAGGCTGGCGCAGGCAACTTTGATTGCGGTACTGCCCTGTTTGAAATTCAGCAAGGGCCTGATGATCTTGCCCGGCTTGCTGGGGAACAGGCTGTCAGCCGTTTGTGGTGTGATTGCACCTGCCTGTGTCTGGGGGTTCTCGCCACGCGGACCAAGATCCAGTTTCTGCCAGGCTTCCGTGTCAGGTGCGGTGAGGTATTCAATGCCAGAGAACACCGACTTGCAGTTTCCGCAGCGCACCTGCCCGTCATGTAACTGCAATTGCCCGGAAGTCACCTTGAACAGGGTGTTGCACTGGGGGCAACGGGTGGCCAGGCTCATGGATTGGCTCAGTCAGCTGACTGTTCAGCCGACTTCTGGCCATGCAGGCACACCCAACCGTCCCGCTCAGCCCACACCGACAGGTTCATCCACTGCCGGTAATGTTCAATCACTTCTTCTGCCTGCCGTGCCAGGACGCCAGACAGCACCAGTTGACCACCCGGGGCGACATGGTTGCAAAGGGAAGGGGCCAGTACCTTCAGTGGATTCGACAGGATGTTGGCCACGACCACCGGAAACTGGCGCTTGGCCAGCGGAAAGTCGGGCAGGCCACAGGGCATTTCAACGCCATTGTTGCTGGCGTTGTAAGCAGTGCTGTCGACTGCCTGTGGATCAATGTCCACGCCAATTGCTTCCTGCGCGCCCAGCTTCAGGGCGGCAATGCCCAATATTCCCGAGCCGCAGCCATAATCCAGCACACTCAGGCCTTTCAGGGGAAACTCGCTCAGCCACCGCAGGCACAGGGCGGTGGTGGGGTGTGAACCCGTACCAAAGGCCAGGCCGGGGTCGAGCACCAGGTTGATTCTTTCCTCCACGGTTTCAGGTTCATGCCAGGAAGGCACAATCCACAGGCGGGATGAAATTTCAATCGGATCGAACTGGGATTGGGTGAGCCGAACCCAGTCTTCCTGGGGCACCTCGGTGTACTCAATGCGGGCCGTGGTATCGCCCGCAGTGTCGCCCTTGGCGTCACCATTGACCAGCAATTCACCTGGAATTTCGCCGAAAATCTGCTCGCCTTCTGCCCGGTTACGGAACAGGGCCACCACATGGTTCAGATTCCACGCGGCTGATTCGGGTTCCATGCCGGGCTCCCCGAAGAGGGGCTGCTCGTCTTCGCTGTCAGCATTGGCATCCTCAAGGCTGACAGCCAGTGCACCCAGCTCCATCAGCATGTCAGACACTTCATCAGCCTGTGCGAAGGGCAGGGTGAGCCTGGCTTGAATCAACGGTGTGGCCTGTTGGGTCATGGTTTACTTGAACCTTGCTTCCAGTTTGTGTTCCAGGTAGTGAATGCTGGTGCCTCCTTCCACGAAGCGGGCATCCTCCATCAATTCCCGGTGCAGGGCAGTGTTGGTCTTGATGCCGTCCACCACCAGTTCCGCAAGGGCCTGGCGCATGCGGGCCATGGCCTGCTTGCGGTCCTCGCCGTAGGTGATGACCTTGGCAATCATCGAGTCATAGTGCGGCGGCACGTTGTAGCCGCTGTACACATGCGAATCCACCCGAACGCCGGGACCGCCGGGTGCATGCCAGTTCTTGATCGGGCCGGGTGAAGGCACAAACTTGAACGGGTCTTCCGCATTGATGCGGCATTCCATGGCATGGCCACGGAATTCAATGTCCCGCTGGCGGAAACGCAGCTTCTGGCCGGCAGCAATACGAATCTGCTCCTGCACAATGTCCACGCCGGTAATCATTTCTGTAACCGGGTGTTCCACCTGCACGCGGGTGTTCATTTCGATGAAGTAGAACTCGCCGTTTTCATACAGGAATTCAAAAGTGCCTGCACCGCGGTAGCCGATTTTCCGGCAGGCCTCTGCGCAACGTTCGCCGATGCGCTCAATCAGGCGGCGGGGAATGTTGGGTGCCGGCGCTTCTTCAATCACTTTCTGGTGGCGGCGCTGCATGGAGCAGTCGCGCTCACCCAGCCACACGGCATTCTTGTGTTCGTCGGCCAGCACCTGGATTTCAATGTGGCGGGGGTTTTCAAGGAATTTTTCCATGTAAACCGCCGGGTTGTTGAATGCCGCGCCAGCCTCGGTTTTCGTCATGGTGACCGCATTCAGCAGGGCTGCCTCGGTGTGCACCACGCGCATGCCACGACCGCCACCGCCACCAGCAGCCTTGATAATGACCGGGTAACCGATTTGTCGCGCAATTTTCACGATTTCGCGCGGATCGTCTGGCAATTCGCCTTCAGAGCCGGGTACACAAGGTACACCGGCGGCAATCATGGCGCGCTTGGCAGACACCTTGTCGCCCATCAACAGGATGGATTCGGCACGCGGGCCAATGAATACAAAACCGCTTTTCTCAACCCGGTCCGCAAAGTTTGCATTTTCGGAAAGGAAACCGTAACCGGGGTGAATGGCCTCAGAGTCGGTGACTTCTGCAGCGCTGATGATGGCGGGAATGTTCAGGTAGCTTTCTTTGGAGCTGGGGGGGCCGATACAGACAGATTCATCGGCCAACTTCACGTATTTGGCATCCACATCAGCGGTGGAATACACGGCCACCGTGCGAATGCCCATTTCCTTGCAGGCTCGAAGAATGCGCAGGGCAATTTCGCCGCGATTGGCGATCAGGATTTTTCCAAACATGGTGGGCTCCGGTTCTATTCAATGATGAACAGAGCTTGACCAAACTCCACGGGTTGACCGTTTTCTACCAGGATGGCCTTCACTACACCAGACTTGTCGCACTCGATTTCATTCAGAAGCTTCATGGCTTCGATAATGCAGATGGTCTGCCCTTCCTTTACGGTGCTCCCGATTTCAACAAAATTGGAAGCGCCCGGGCTTGGGGCACGATAAAAGGTGCCGACCATTGGGGAGGTCACCTTGTGGCCAGCATCTGCAGCCGGGGCGGCTGGTGCTTCAACTGGGGCCGCTGCTGCTGCAGTTGCCTGTGCCGGAGCGGCAATTGCCGGCGCCTGGTGCACGACCTGGGGTGCCATGGCCATGGCGTATTGTTGAGGCTGGCTTTTTACAATTCGCACCTTGCCTTCGCCTTCGGTCACTTCCAGTTCTGAAATGTCTGATTCTGCAACCAGGTCGATCAGGGTTTTTAGCTTTCTGAGGTCCATTTACATGCTCCATCCAGGGGAGGTTGTTTGTGGGCCCGTTCTGAAGACGAGCCGTCTAGTATGGCGGTACAGAACCAGTTGTAAGGGCACTTGCGGGGCAAATGCGCCTAACGTCGCCTAGTGTGCACCGAAAATCATTTATTTTCCACTTGCAGGGTGATGATGAACCTTGCTTCGGGGGTTCCCCTGCTGGAAGTGTTGCGAGAGCATACCTGATTTTACTGCTGCAGTGCGTTGGTGATTGTACTCATCTGTATCCTGCCGGCTTCTGTGAGCAATTTATTACCATTTTCGTCCAATATGACGGTAAATGGTAATCCCCCCTGTTGATTGCCCAGTGCCTTGCCCAGCTC
>DASUDJ010000366.1:0-2462 GCA_036275635.1 Limnobacter sp.
GGAAACACAACACTGCTGATCCTGCTGTTGAGTGCTGACCTCCTGTTCATGGGCCTGCATGTTGTGAACACCATTACACCAGGCTGGCAGTACCCCCTGCTGAATATTGAAAAGGAAGGCGGTTACCCCGAGCTGTTCCAATACCTGAAATATTTCTGGACCAGCCTGCTTTTCATCCTGCTGGCTCGAAGGCAGAGGCAGTTTTCCTACCTGGCCTGGGCCGCGCTTTTTACCTACCTGTTGCTTGATGATGCTTTGACCATTCATGAAAGACTGGGCGGGCAGATTGCGGCGTCGCTGGACCTGCAGCCTGCATTCGGTGTCAGACCCCAGGACCTTGGTGAATTGCTGTGCAACCTGTCAGCTGGCGCCCTCCTGGTATTGCCCTTGGCCTGGTCTTACATGAAAGGAAGTGCCGAGTTTCGGTCCACCAGCAAACTGGTCGGAATGCTGGTGGCGCTGCTCGCCTGTTTCGGAGTGCTTGTGGATTTTGCCCACATGATGGTGCACACCGGCTGGAAGCTGAAGTTTGCAATTGCAATGCTCGAAGATGGCGGAGAAATGCTTGCAGCAAGTTTGCTGGTGGCACTGGTTTACAGCCTGGGCTTGCACCCGCCCAAGACAATCAGAAATAGCGGGAGCGCCGTTTTAGCGGCTTAAAATGGCTGGCCAACAGGCCACAGGCCACGCGCCAGTGCAACTGCACCCGTTCTGGCCTTTTGCGGATCAAGGCCAGCAATGCGCGCGCCATGCGAATCAGGATGTTCACTGGATGGCGTTCACGGCGATTCACGAACAGGGCAATTGCCAGGTCTTCATTCACCTTCTTCTGGATATTCCAGTGCGGATTTTCATACAGGCAGTGCGGCGTGGTCATTCGCAGCACGCGCCCCTTCTTTTCCCGTATGAACCAGCTGGCCCACTCCTGGTCTTCAGCGGAAAACACATCTTCCCGAAAGCCGCGCTCCAGCAACAGGTGACGGGGGATCATGGCGCAGGAATTGGCCAGTCCATTCCGCCCGTCAAAACTGGTGGCATCAATCGTGTCAAAGGCAAGCGCATCGCCAAACCGGCAATAAAAAACTGCGCAGCGATCAATCATGGCCTGCCGGAAAGCGGTTTCAATCAACCCTGGATGGACAAGGGCGACATGGGTGCTGTGAATCAGCACGTGGCTGGCCTTTGCTGCAGCCACACCAATTTGAATTGCACGGGAGTAATTGAAATCATTCTCACCATAAGGCAGGTGGATGTCCGCGAGGCTTTTCAGAACCCTGCTGGCCTGGGGGTCGCTTGCTGAATCCACAACAATGATTTCAAGCGGAGGATTGGACTGCGCACGCAGATTTTCAACTGCGCGCACAATCAATGGATTGGCCTGGTGGGCGCGGATTACGACAGAATAGGTCATCTTGGGCAGGCAGCCGCACCGAGGCGGGCTGTTGATTGAACTTGACCAATCCTAGCGGAAAAGCCCCACGGGGGACTCTGCTTATCCCTGCAGAATGTTTCGCTGCTTTACTTCTGCGCGGGTCAGCACGGGCGTAATGCAGGCATCCACTTTTTCAAACACATTTTCCCAGTGCGACAGCGGTTGCGAGGCAATCAGCTGCCTCATGTCAGACAGCATTTGCACAGCGGGAGGAGTGCCAGGCATGGCGCCACGGCTCCAGTGAATGTTGATCCATTCCGGCTTGCCAATTGCCTCGCAGGCCACTTTCCAGAACTTGTGTTCCAGTGAGCCCACCGCCAGATGGCGGTTGTCAGCTGTGCGGTACACGTTGTAACAGGCCAGGCCACCGCTGAGCAGGTCATCCTGGTGCCTGGCTGGTTTGCCACTCAGCATGATCCACATTTGCTCCATGCTCTCGGGCATGATGTTCTGCTTCCACAGGTTGTGGGTCATGGACACATCCACAAAACTGCCCTGCCCCGTGCGCTGTGCTTTCAGCAATGCGGCCAATATGCCCTGAACGGCCGCGGAGGTGCCACCGAACAAATCGCCAAACTGAACAGCAGGCACAGGGATGTCTCCATTTGCGGTTTGCAGGCCATCCAGCACACCACTCAGTGCCATGTAATTGATGTCATGCCCCGCCTTGTCCGCCAGCGGACCCTGCTGACCATAGCCCGTGATGCAGCACATCACCAGCCTTGGATTCAGCTTCTTCAGGCTGTCGTAACCACAGCCCATTTCAGCCATCACCCCGGGACGGAAACCATCAATCAGCACATCTGCCTTCGCGACATGGTCCTTCAATGCCTGGATGCCTTCCGGTGTGCGGAAGTCGGCAGTCACGATCTGCTTTTTGCTGTTCAGTGCCTGGTACAACATCGGCATGCTCTTGGCATCATCCCCATGGGGTGGTTCCATCTTGACCACGGTGGCGCCCATTTGCTGAAGAATCAGCGAAGTGGCAGGCCCTGGCAGGTTACGGGACAGGTCAAGTACGGTGATGCCC
>DASUDJ010000367.1:0-2551 GCA_036275635.1 Limnobacter sp.
TGGGTATGATAGCGCGATGAAAAACAAGTTCAATCAGGCTGGAATGGCTTGCGGCAATGGCAACAGGATTTTTGCGGGCTGCGCAGCCATCCCGGGCTGGAATGAGGCGATAACGAGGGATTGAAAAATGAATGGATTGACACATTTTGACCAGGAAGGCCGGGCCCACATGGTGGACGTGGGCAACAAGAATGAAACAGAGCGCAAGGCGGTGGCTACCGGCACCATACAACTGGGCGCAGCAGCCTATGCTGTTTTGAAAGAAGGGAGTGCAAAAAAGGGCGATGTGCTGGGCGTGGCGAGGATTGCTGCAATCCAGGGGGCCAAGCGCACCTCGGATCTGATTCCCCTGTGCCACCCTCTTCCATTGACCCGTCTTGCAGTTGAATTTGACCTGGACGATTCAAGGCACGAGGTGCACTGTACCTGCACCGCACAAACCGTTGGAAAAACAGGGGTTGAAATGGAGGCCCTGACCGGCGTCCAGGTGGGCCTTCTCACCATTTATGACATGCTGAAGGCGATTGACAAGGGCATGGTGATGACCAACACCCGCCTCGTGGAAAAGCGGGGTGGGAAGAGTGACTTCACTGCGGGTTGATCAACTTGTAACAAGCTGGCCCCGACAGATGGCTGGCACCAGTTCAAGAACTGTGAGTGTAGGTGCTGCATTGCTTCCATTCAACAGGGCACAGCGCCAGGCCTCTATTCGGTCACCGTTGGCAACAGGCTGGTTATTAGTATCCAGTGGCTGCAGAACAATCACGTGGTTCCTGATTTCCACCGGTAAAGGAGCGGCATTTCGGAGCCTTACCCGAATAGCGGCTATGTCTGTCAGGTTTGAAGCACCTTCCGTGATATCGACTGACTGAACATTCTCAGTCTGAATGGTAGGGCAATTGGCCTCGTCAGGAGATGTCGGAATTGTGCCCGTGGTGGCATAAAACTCGAGGTAACCCGTTTTGCAGCTTTGAGCATAATTGATCGCCTCGGAAACCCTGGCCCTGGCCAGGTAGTTTGAAAAAGCAGGCACCGCGATTGCCGCCAGCACGCCCACTATGGCGATTGCGATCATCAACTCAATCAGGGTGAAACCTTCGGTTGATCTGCTTTTGCCTGAATATCCTGATCGGTTCTTCATGGTGTTCCTTGACCTGAAAATTATGGAGGAAACCCATTTTTCAGCCGTGGAACAACCTCATGCACCCCCTCAAGGGTTAAAAACAAAAACCCCACCATTCAGGGTGAATGGTGGGGCTTCTGGCCAGCAGGTCAAATCGAAAGGTCGGTCGATCAGGCGCCGATGGCTTTTTTCAGCAGTTGACCCATCACGGAAGGGTCCTTGGTCACTGTGATACCGCACTCTTCCATGATGGCCAGCTTTTCCTGGGCAGTGCCTTTGCCGCCGGAAATAATCGCACCAGCATGGCCCATGCGCTTTCCGGGTGGGGCTGTGACACCTGCGATGAAGCCGACCACGGGCTTTTTCATGTTGTCCTTCACCCACAGCGCGGCCTCTTCCTCATCACTGCCGCCAATTTCACCGATCATCACCACCGCATCCGTGTCGGGATCCTCATTGAACATGCGCATGACTTCAATATGCTTCAAACCGTTCACGGGGTCACCACCGATACCGACCGCAGTGGACTGTCCCAGGCCCAGTTCGCTCAATTGACCAACCGCCTCATAGGTCAGCGTGCCTGAACGGGACACCACGCCGATGCGGCCCTTCTTGTGAATATGGCCGGGCATGATGCCAATCTTGATTTCATCAGGAGTAATGACGCCAGGGCAATTTGGACCGACCAGTACGGTCTTCTTGCCTTCACGGCGCATGCGGTCGCGTACTTCAATCATGTCGCGTACAGGAATACCTTCAGTGATGCAGATCACAAGGTCAAGATCAGCTTCAACTGCTTCCCAGATTGCTGCCGCGGCAAAGGGAGGTGGCACGTAAATGACGGAGGCGTTTGCGCCGGTCTGCTTTTTCGCATCAGCCACGGTGCCGTAAATCGGAACGCCTTCGAAATCCTCGCCCGCCTTCTTCGGGTTTACACCCGCTACAAAACAGTTCTTACCGTTTGCATATTCCCTGCACATGCGGGTATGAAACTGACCGGTTTTGCCGGTAATGCCCTGTGTGATTACCTTGGTGTCTTTGTTGATCAGAATAGACATTGTGAAAATCCTTTAGTGTTGCAGCCACTTGCCCAGCGGCTGACTTGAATTCTGTTGAATTGTTGGCCAGGTGCGTAGCGCCAAGTCATGCACCGCGGGTTGCTGCAACAACCTTCTGGGCGGCTTCGCCCATGGTGTTGGCTGCAATGATCGGCAAGCCGGATTCAGCCAGAATTTTCTTGCCCAGGTCTTCATTGGTTCCCTTCATGCGGACCACCAGTGGCACGGACAGCCCAACCGCCTTGGAAGCGGCCACCACGCCGTCGGCGATAACGTCGCAACGCATGATGCCGCCAAAGATATTCACCAGGATTGCTTTCAGGTTCGGGTTTTTCAACATGATCTTGAAAGCTTCAGTCACCTTCTCGGT